>JAGPCI010000033.1 GCA_018058165.1 Bacteroidia bacterium | reverse complement strand
AAACCAAATTAGAACTATTCGACACATAGACGGGGCTTCACTTTCTATAATTCAAAGCTGTATCCCTAAAATTAACCTTCTTCAAAGAATTAAAACCTCTTTTGAATTTTAATCGGACAACAATGATTGTTTATTTATTATTAAGTCGTAAACAGGTTTTACAACAGTTTTTATTTGTTTTTAAAGATGTAATTGGAAGTATCGAAAATGGAATGAAAAAGATTGAAAAACATATTGCGTTTAAATTGCACACACTTACTCGGCAGCAATTTGTTTACTTTTCAAAAGGAGATGATATTTCTCAATTAAATAGAGCCATTCAATATGTAGAAGAGAATGAAATTACCAGAACACTTAAAATTGTTACCATTGTAAAAGAAGACGCAGCAATTAGCGAATCATTTTTAAGTGATTTAAACGTTTTGGATAGGGCATATCCCGAAATTGATATAGAATTTGTACAAATAATTGGGGAGTTTAAGCCAGAACTTATTAACCAGTTATCTAAAGATTGGCGCGTACCTACTAACTTTATGTTTATTAGTTCGCCAGGTGATAGGTTTACCTATAAAATTGAACAGTTAAATGGTGTGAGGTTAATTATGTAATAAAAAAAATTAAAGTTATGAATGAGGATATAAACAAATTATTATTTAACCCTGCAATTGGCAGAATAGTAACCATTGCAATTGGGGCAGCTATTATTTGGTTCTTTGTAAAAACAATTCAAAAAAAATGGTTTGCACATATAAGTGATAACGACCATAGGTATAGGGCTAAAAAAATCGGGTCGTTTTTAGGTTACTTTTTAACCATTGCTTTAGTAATATTTGTATACAGTGATAAACTTGGTGGTTTAACAGTTGCATTAGGTGTTGCTGGCGCAGGTATTGCATTTGCTTTACAAGAAGTAATCGCATCATTTGCTGGTTGGCTTGCAATAATGGTTGGTGGTTTTTATAAAACTGGTGATAGGGTGCAACTTGGCGGTATTAAAGGTGATGTGATGGATATTGGTGTGCTACGTACTACAATTATGGAAACTGGCCAATGGGTTGATGGCGACTTATACAATGGCCGAATAGTTTTAATTGCAAATAGTTTTGTACTTAAAGAACCTGTTTTTAATTACAGTGGTGATTTTCCGTTTTTATGGGACGAAATTAAAATACCAATTCAGTTCGGTAGTGATTATAATTTAGCTACAAGTATTATCGAAAATGTAGGAATTGAAGTTGCTGGAGATTTAACTCAATTATCAAACGAAAAATGGGTTGCGTTGCAGCAAAAATATATGTTAGAGGATGCCCAAACCCGCCCAATGGTTTCATTAATTTAAAATGATAATTGGGTAGAGTTTACCTTACGTTATGTGGTTAGCTATAACAAAAGAAGAGCAACAAAAACTTTACTTTTTACTAAAATATTAAACAAAGTAGAACAATCTAATGGAGCAGTTAAATTTGCATCTGCTACATTTCAATTGGTTGATGCCCCCGAACTAAACATTAATCTTCGTAAGGGTTAGTTTTTAGCAACAGCACCAAATATTATTTACCATATTTTTCATCTGTAAATCAATCCATGTGCTTTATTATGCTTTTATAATTGTACATTATTGGGTAATAAATTGCCGTCATCTAAAAATAAAACAGTTAATAATTGTAATTTACTCAATAAAATTTCAAAAAAATAATAATGCTTTGGTCGTTAATGCTTCTCCTAACTCTATTTTGATAAGTATAAATTAATAAGTACTATCTCGATAAGCCATATGCTATTGCCATTAAAACAGTAAATACAGCTATTAAAACGCATTTCTACTAGTATGTGTTGGGCTGTAGTCCATTTCCTCTATTAAAATAATAATAACCGCTCATTAAAACTTTAGCTTTTAAGGTTTTAAATAAAACCTTACCTTCGCAGCCGTGAAGATAGCAGTAATAGGAGGTGGCGCAGCGGGGTTTTTCTCAGCAATACATGCAGCGTTAGCCAATAAAAAAAACGAAGTAACCATTTATGAGAAATCCGGAAAGCTACTTAGTAAAGTACTTGTGTCGGGTGGCGGAAGATGTAATGTTACACACGCTTGTTTTGAAAACAATAGGTTAACCCCCAACTATCCTCGTGGCGAAAGGCCACTTAAAAGTGCATTTGCTAGGTTTAGCACAAAAGATACAGTAGAATGGTTTTTAAAAAGAGGTATCAAATTAAAAACTGAATCAGATGGAAGGATGTTTCCTACTACTGATAATAGTGAAACCATAGCAAATTGTTTGCTTAACGAAGCTAAAAAGTTAAACATTAGTATTGTTTTAAATTCAGAAATAAAAACTATACAAAGCCAAATACACGGTGGGTTTTTATTAAATACAAACACCACACCAATTTTAGCAGATAAGGTAATTGTTACAACAGGTGGTTACGCAAAACCAGAGGGTTTTAATTGGTTAAAAGACTTAGGGCATACTATAGAAACTCCAGTTCCTTCCTTATTTACTTTTAATGTGCCAAACAACCCCATTACCGAGCTAATGGGTATTAGTGTTGAGATGGCTAAAGTTAAAATTCCAGAAACCAAACGCGAGTTTAGTGGCCCTGTATTAATTACACATTGGGGATTTAGTGGTCCTGCGGTATTAAAACTTTCTGCTTATGCCGCACGAGAATTGGCTGATCTTGATTATAATTTTGAAGTATATATTAGCTGGTTAAATGATAAAAAAGAAGATGCAGTTAGAAATGAATTGATGAATTTAAAAGCGGCAAATCCTACCAAACATCTTCGTAATTTATTTCCTTATAAAGAATTAAGCAGACGCTTGCAAGATTATTTGTTTCATAAATGTAATGTAGATGCCGATAAAAATTGGGCAGACATATCTAAAGCAGATGTAAATAATTTGGTTGACGTTTTATTGTATGATAAATACGAAGTAAAAGGAAAAACCACATTTAAAGAAGAGTTTGTAACGTGTGGCGGTATTTCACTTGATGATGTACAACTAAAAAACATGGAAAGCAAAAAGCTAAAAGGATTACATTTTGCAGGCGAAGTTTTAGACATTGATGGAATTACTGGAGGCTTTAATTTTCAAGCAGCTTGGACAACTGGTTATATTGCAGGTACAAACGCAGGCAAATAATTTGTTTTAATGATATAATCTAACCTATTCCATCGCAATGCAGCTACAAATGCTTAAAGAAAAATCAGGATTTGCAGTACGTAGATTTGTTTCTAGTATGCTTTTTCTGCATGTAATAGCATTAATACTGCACATTGCAGAAATTTTTGTTTCAGCAAGTGCTGGTAAAACGGCATTAAATATTTCTATATTTAGTATTGCCTTCTTAAACGATATTTCATTTATAGCTAAAGTTACTATTCTTGTTTTTCCTTTTTATATTTTAATTTATTGGGTAAGTGATTTTTTAGCCCGCATGAGTATGGGTTTTGCACTTATATTAACCATACTAATTTTAGTTGGGTTAATGCAATATTACCTCATTTCAAACATGTTATTAGGAGCAGATTTATGGAACTATTCTTTACACGATATAAAGTTAACCGTTAAAGCATCGGCAAGTTTAAGCTGGTGGCAAATAATTATTTTTCCGCTGTTTATTGTCATTGCAATGCGTTTCCATTATTGGTTTCAGCATCACACGCTTTCATTCACTATTTCATCTGGTATAGCCTTAGCTTATGCATTAATAACTTTATTAAATGCTAATGTTCAATTAATAGAGTTAAAAGATGTAAATGCCAAATCGCTTGTTATAAATAAAGGGGCCTATTTTTTAGATAAAACCCGTGAATTTATTAAAGGTAACGAGCTTAACTCTCCCTATATGCAACAAGAGTTGCTTGCTAGCGCAGGGGCATATCCATTGCAATACAAGCAAGATATTAAAGATGAGTTAGGTCCATTTTTACAAAAAACGTCAAACACCCCTCCTAATATAGTATTTGTAGTTGTTGAAGGATTAGGAAAAACCTTTATTGGCCCAAGTGCAGATTATATTGGCTGTATGCCTTACCTAGATTCGTTAAGCGATCATAGTCTATTTTGGAGTAACTTTTTAAGCACAACAGGTCGTACTTTTGGTATACTTCCATCTATGTTAGGCTCGTTGCCTTATGGCAAAGGAGGATTTATGGAACAAGAAAATTACCCTCATCACACATCATTGGTTAAACTGTTAAAACAAAATGGATACAATACGGGGTTTTATTACGGAGGTGATGCAAAATTTGATGGTCAGAAAAGGTTTTTAGAACACCAAGGTATTGATATCATTATGGATGAAAATAGCTTTACTAATGAGTATCAAAAAATACCAGCAAACTCTGGTGGTTTTAGTTGGGGATACGCAGATAAGGCGTTGTATAAACAAAGCATGGATTTTATTCCAAAAAAAGGGCCATTTTTTAACATATACCTTACCGTTACAACCCATGAGCCTTTTAATTTAAATAACCCCGAAGAGTTCGAAAGTCAATACAACTCATTTGTAAGGTCAAAAGGAAATAACAATCAAATTGTAACCAATAAAAATGCTTTTAAAACCCTAATGTATGCTGATGATGCTATAAGATTGTTGATTAATGAATATCAAAAAAGGCCCGATTATAACAACACCATATTTGTAATTACTGGCGACCATAGGATGATACCTATCAACCATAAAAATGAGATTGACCGTTATCATGTGCCATTAATAATTTACTCGCCAATGCTAACTACCAATAAGCTATTTAAGTCTATTGCTTCACATGCAGATATACCATCAACTTTTACAACTTATTTGCAAAAAAATTATAATCTTAATTTTCCAGATAGTGTGCATTGGTTGGGTAAAGGCTTAACTTTTAATACCAGCTTTAGTAGCAACAAACATATTGCAATCATGCGTAACAAAGGCCAAATTAGCGAGTACGTTTTTGGCAAGTATTTTATTACTGATGGCGCTTTGCAAGATTTAAGTGATAACTTAATTCAAACCCAAAACCGTGATGTAAAACAAACCAAAAAGGTGGAGGATTACATGAATCAGTTTAAACAAATTAATGATTACGTTTGCCAATCTGATAGATTGTATAATATTGATTTTACTGCTGTAGCCCCAACCTTTGGGCCAGATACAGGCATGGTTGTTTTGCAAAAAAGAGAAAAAGTTGCAGTTCCAAAAACAAAATCTGAAAAAACGGTTAATGAGCCAGCCAATACTACATCAACCCAAACTAGGACAGTAGATAAAACTAAAACAAAAGATGTAGCAAAAAAGCCGGTTCAGTCTGCTAATAACGCACCAATCACTCGCAAATCTAGCGAGCTAGAAACAGCTCAAGCGCAAGTACGAGAAAACCCAACAAGTGCTCAAGCCTATTATAACCTAGGTATACAACATATTAAGGAAAACAACCTACCCTGGGCTAAAACCAACCTAGAAAAAGCTATTGCATTAAATTATAAATTTAAAGAACCATATATTGCATTAATTAATTTAGAGCTTTTGCGAAACAATACTGAGGCAGCAAGAAGTTATTACTATAAGGCAATTGGTGTATTTGGTAAAGTAGAATTTGCCTCCGAATACCAAAAAATTAAAGAACATAGAAAAAAAACTAAGTAATACAGTTTTAAAAAGAATGATTAAAAACAAAAGCATATTAGGGCTCTTAATAGTATTGTTTACCTTGCCTGTTACCGCACAAGTAGACTCGCTGTTTGCAGTGGCACGCAATTATGCTTTCAATGGTCAGCGTGATAAAGCAAGAGCACTTTGTGATACCATTTTAAAACTTAGCCCGGGTTACAGTGATGTAAGAATTTTAAAAGGTAGAACATACACCTGGGATGGGAAGAAAAAATTAGCAAGAGAAGAATTTAACACGGTACTAAGCAGCGACAAAACAAGTGCTGATGGTTGGAGTGCCCTTACCGATTTAGAGTTTTGGGACGACAAGTCAGATGCATCTTTATTAGCTGCCGATAGCGGGATTTATTACGTACCCAAAAGTGTAGAATTAAAGTTTAAACGTGTACGTGCATTGGTTGATTTGGCTAGATATGAAGAAGCCAAAGATGAATTACAACGTATAAAAACAATAGATACGGTTTGTACAGAATGTAAAATTTGGTATGATAAAATATATGAAGCGAGTGCTAAAAATACCATTGGTTTTGGTGCTAATATAGATTACATAACCGATTTAGATAGGCAATTACACAATTATTATGTACAACTTGGGGTACGAGCACCTAAAAATACTGTTATTGTTAAAGTTAATTATAACATAAGGGGCAATTCAACAGGTTTTCAGCCTGAGTTAGATATGTACCCTACATTAACAAAAAAGGCTTATTTATATCTAAATTATGGATTTTCTATTTATGATGTATTTCCAAAGCATAGGGTAGGAATTGAGTTATATCATAAATTACCATGGAGTATGGAAGGCTCGATTGGAGGAAGGTATATGGATTTTGGTGACAATAGTTTGGTGTATATTTTTACTGGCTCACTAACTAAATATTGGGGTAACTATGCATTTATTTTAAGACCATTTATTACCCCTGATGATGTTTCAAAGCGCGTTTCTCAATCGGCTATTTTAAATGTTAGGAAATATACTGTTGATGCTGATAATTACATTGGTGTAACTGCTGGTGCTGGTTTTTCTCCCGACCAACGTATTTTTTTAACGGGTTCGGGCCTTGGCGTACCAGTAGAACGAACAAGTATTTATTACCTTCAAGCTTATCGAATCGGTATAGCCTATGCAAAAACATTTACCTTTAAACACTTATTTTTAATTGATTTTGATTATAGACATCAAGAATTAAAAATAGGTAGTTCAAGCGATTTTTATCCAACATTTAGTGCCGGATTTAGTTATAAATTTAGATTCTAATATACAAAAATGAGTAATTATAAGTATATAAATATGGCTTATTTAAATGAAATGTCGTCAGGCGACACAGAGTTTGTAGTAAGTATGCTAATTGATTGGAGTGCTAAATTACCAGAGTATTTAGCAGAGCTAAATTTGGCAATGGATAATAGAAACAAGGGAGAGATTAGGTTTTTAGCTCATAAACTTTACTCTACTTTTCATATTATTGGAGCGCTTGATTTGGTAGGGATTTGTGCCGATATTGAAGAGCTTGCAAGAGTTGATGGCGATATTGATGAACTTCAAAATTATGTAAGCAAAATTACGCCTTTTTATAACAAAGTGTTAATTGAAGTAAATAAGGAGTTAAAACAACTAAGCAATTAATTAATGATTAAAGTACTAGTTATAGAAGATGAAGATTTGGTAAGAAAATCGCTTGAGTTCCGACTTAAAAAAGATGGCTATCAAGTTACGCCTTGTGCCAACGGACGCGAAGGAATTGAGGCGATTGAAAATAACAAATACGACCTAGTATTAACAGATTTAATGTTACCATTTAATAACGGACTAGAGGTAGTAAGTAAATTAAAATCTATAAGTAAAGAAACTCCAATTATTGTGTTGTCTAATATAGGCTTAGAACAAGTTGTACTAGATGCGTTTAATTTAGGTGCCGATGATTATATGACTAAGCCTTTCAGCCCAAACGAACTTTCAGTTCGCGTAAAACGACTATTAAATAAGTGAAAAAGCATACCCATAAATATTTTTTCATTTTACCATTGCTTTTGTTTTTAAGCACTAATTTATTCGCACAAAATAAATATTGGGAAACTTTAGTGAATATTATCTCAAGAGAATTTAATGCTACCGACATTTTAATTAAAGTTTGTATCGTATTGTTAATTCTTTTTATAATATTATTCTTCAGCTTTTTTGTAACACTAATGGTTGCAAGATCAAAACATAAGTATGACGATAATTACGAAAAAAATATCAAAGAAAAATATGAACTCTTGCTAACAGGTATTATTTTTAATACCGAAGAGGAAATGGAAGATGAAGAGTGGATTCAATCAAAGAAACGTGTAATAAACCATTTTAAAAAACGATACCTAAACAAACGTATTAATAAAAAATACCTTAGAGAATTAATTGTATTGATGTATAAAAACTTTAAAGGCTCTTCAGCTGATGTACTTAGAAATTTATACCTAGATTTAAAGTTAGCCAAAGAAGCGATACGAGAATTAAATTCGCCAGACTGGGGAACTCAAGCTAATGCTATTAAAGAGCTTACAGAACTAAACATTGTACAAGCCAAGAAAAAAATTAAAAGAAAAACCTTTCACGAAAATCACATACTACGGTTAGAAGCTCAGGTGGCTATTTTAACAATGGAGGAAGTTGATCCATTTTCGTTTTTAGATAAAGATAAAAATTCCCTTACCGATTGGCATCAAATTAATCTTTCGCATATGATTGATAAAATTAACAGCGAAAAGTTGCCAAACTTTAGTAGGTGGTTTAACTCTGCAAACGATAGTATTGTACAGTTTAGTATTAAAATGACACTGCAGTATGACCAGTTTGAAAGCATACCAGATTTAATTAATTTACTTCAACATAAATCTCAAGAAGTGGTTGGCGATGCTGCATATGTGTTAGGTGAGTTTTCGGCCACAGAGGCCCAATTAAAACTAATTGCTGTTTATAGAAATGCTAATAATAACGTAAAACAAAAAATATTAATGGCTTTAGGTAAATCGGGCACCCCAGATGTAATACCTTTTTTAGAACAACAGCTCGTTCAAAACGAAATAAGTATTGCAATGGAGGCTGGTAAAGCGCTATTATTATTAGGTGATGAAGGAATTAATGTCCTTAAAGTGGAATCTCATTCAATGCTTTTTGGCGTGGGAGATATTTGTAAACATTTACTTGACGAAAGGATTTAACCTATGCTACACCAATCAATCGAATATTTAAATACTGCCATATTTTTTTACGCTATTTCGGTTAGTACCGCCTATGTTATTCTGGCTATACTAAGTGCCAGAGCGCTTACTGTTTATATGCGTAAAAACGTATTTATCGATTATAATGTTATCCTAACTTCCCCTTATGCTCCTTCGGTTTCATTAATTGCTCCTGCCTATAACGAGGAGAAAACGATTGTAGAAAACATACGCTCTTTATTAAGTATACACTATAATAATTTTGAAGTAATTATTGTTAATGATGGAAGTAAGGATAGTACCCTACAAACCATGATTGATGCATATAGTTTACAAAAGGTTGATTTTTTTATTAATGAGCAAATTAAATCTAAAAACATTAATGGCATTTACAAATCAACCAATAAAGCTTACCGCAAGTTAGTTATTGTTGATAAAGAAAATGGCGGTAAAGCAGATGCATTAAATGCTGGTGTTAACATTTCACAATTTGATTTGATAACTTGTATTGATGTTGATTGTATTTTAGAACAAGATGCTGTACTAAAAATGGTAAAACCATTTATGGAAGAAAAAGAGCATGTAATTGCCACAGGTGGTGTAATTAGAATTGCAAATTCTTGTGATATTGAAGATGGAATGCTAATGACAGCAAGAGTACCAAAAGGAATGATACCTAGATTTCAGGTGATAGAATATTTGCGCGCTTTTTTGCTTGGCCGTATGGCTTGGAGTAAACTTAACGGATTACTTTTAATTAGTGGAGCACTTGGTTTTTTTGATAAAAAAATTGTTGTTGCCTGTGGTGGGTATAATCATGATACTGTAGGCGAGGATATGGAATTAGTGGTGCGTATGAGGCGCTACATGGCTGATAATAAAAGATCGTATAAGGTGGTTTACATACCAGATCCGTTATGTTGGACAGAAGCCCCAGATGATTATAAAATTTTGGGCAGGCAGCGTAATAGATGGATGCGAGGTACTATTGAAACACTTTTAATGCACAAGAAACTATTTTTTAATCCTAAATATGGTTTGTTAGGTGTGTTAAGTTATCCTTTTTGGTTGTTTTTTGAATGGATGGCTCCTATAGTAGAATTTTTAGGACTAATTTATTTTTTCGTTTTAGTATTTTTAGGATACAGCAATTGGCATTTCTTTTTAATTCTTTTTGCAACAGTTTACTTTTTTGCAATCACCATTTCTACTTTATCTTTGGTTTACGAAGAGTTTAGTTACAGGCAATACAGTAAACACTCTGATATTTTAAAACTAATTGGAACTGCCATGCTCGAGCCACTTGTTTATCATCCTCGTACCGTTTGGTGGGGACTAAAAGGTAATTTGGACCTAATGAAAGGAAAGAAAGCATGGGGTGATATGGCTCGTAAAGGGTTTAGTACCACCGAAACAAAATCAGAAGAATCGCAATAATTACAACCATTTTATACTTTGGCTATTTTGGTGTAATTTGCATCCCATTTTTATGAGCAAAGAACCCAAACGTTATTTAGTTACAGCAGCATTGCCTTATGCTAATGGTCCTGTGCATATTGGCCATTTGGCCGGCTGTTATTTACCTGCCGATATTTATGTACGTTATTTAAAAGCACAAGGAAAAGATGTGGTATTTATTTGTGGTAGCGATGAGCACGGAGTACCCATTACCATTAAAGCCAAAAAGGAAGGCATTACACCTCAGCAAGTAGTTGATAAATATGATGGCATTATGAAAAATGCCTTTAAAGATTTTGGTATTGATTTTACCTATTATGGCCGAACTTCATCAAAAACCCATAGCGAAACTGCACAAGTTTTTTTTAAAAATTTATACCAAAAGGGTGTTTTTAATGAAGAAGTTACCCAGCAGTATTATGATGAAGAAACCAAACAATTTTTAGCAGATAGATATATTACGGGAACTTGCCCTAGATGTGGTAATCCCAATGCTTATGGCGACCAATGCGAAAAGTGTGGAACCAGTCTTAATCCTACTGATTTAATTAATCCAAAATCGGCATTAAGTGGCGCAGCTCCTGTTTTAAAAGAAACAAAAAATTGGTTTTTGCCAATGGATGCTATCCAGCAAAGCGAGCAGTTTCAAACCTATATTAAACGTTTTGATAATTGGAAAAGTAATATCAAAGGACAATGCCAAAGTTGGCTAACAGAAGGCCTTCATCCTCGTGCCATGACCCGCGATTTAGATTGGGGAGTTCCGGTTCCAATTGATGGTGCAACGGGTAAAGTTTTATATGTTTGGTTTGATGCACCAATTGGTTATATAAGTGCAACCAAAGAGTATTTTAATGGTAGTGCCGAATGGGAAAAATATTGGAAAGATGATGAAACTGCTTTGGTGCATTTTATCGGAAAAGATAATATTGTTTTTCATGCCATCATTTTTCCAATGATGTTAATGACGCATGGCGAATTTATTTTGCCAACTAATATTCCAGCCAACGAGTTTTTGAATTTGGAAGGGGATAAAATTTCTACTTCACGCAATTGGGCAGTTTGGTTACACGAGTATTTAATTGATTTTGCTGATAGACAAGATGAATTAAGATATGTGCTTACCAGCATTGCTCCTGAAACCAAAGACAGTGAGTTTACTTGGAAAGACTATCAAACAAGGGTAAACAGTGAGCTAGTAAGTATTTTTGGCAATTTTGTAAACCGAGTTTTGGTATTAAGCAATAAATATTACAATGGTGTAGTACCAGATTACAACCTTTTTGGAGTTAGTGGTGTAGTTAGAAAAAGAACTATGTTGATGGAAGAGGAAATTGGAAAATACACTTCAGAAATGAAAATCCATTTAAATGCTTTCAGGTTCAGGGAAGCACTACAATTGTTTATAATGATTGCAAGAGAGGGAAATAAATATTTACAAGAATTAGAGCCATGGAAATTGGTTAAAACTGACGAAGATTCTACTAAACACGTTCTTTATCATGGAATACAACTTTGTTCAAAACTTGAAGGATTGTGCCAAATATTTTTGCCACATACTTCTCAAAAACTCAGAACTCAGTTAAACTTTACATATGATTTAAAAGATTGGCATAACAATAGCGAAACTCATTTCATAAAGCCTGGTCATCAATTAAACAAACCTGAAATTTTATACAAGCAGGTTGAAGATGCTGAAATAGAAAAACAATTAGCCCGATTACAAAACATAAAAAAAGATAACGAAACATCATTAAAACAAAACAATACAACCCTAACCTTACAAGAAGTAAAGGCGGATATCGTGTATGATGATTTTGATAAAATTGATTTACGTGTAGGTAAGGTTTTATCAGCTGAGAGGGTTCCTAAAGCCGATAAATTATTAATACTTAAAGTAGATTTAGGTTTTGAACAACGCACCATTTTAAGTGGCATTGCCGAGTATTATAAACCCGAAGAGTTGGTTGGTAAATTGGTTACAGTTGTGGCAAATTTAGCTCCCCGTAAAATTAGGGGTATCGAAAGCCAAGGCATGTTATTAATGGCCGGAAACGATTTTGGTAAACTATATAGCGTAGGTCCTGAGTTGGATATTGAACCAGGAAGTGTGGTAAAATAGAACCTTGACTAAATTAGTATCAACAAGAAACCTCATGAAAAACTATTCATGAGGTTTTTTATTTTAAAATATTGAGCCTAACTTATAAGTTTAATTTGATGCCTGACAAAAACACTAAATTATATACAAGGTCTTTTTGATGCCAATTATCTATTTGAAGAAAGTGTTTTTGAATAGTGAAGTCCAGTTCTACTCCTTTTTTAAGTTCATAAGATACACCTGTTAAAATTCCCCAATCATATTCATTCATTCGTTTAACAAGACTATTATAACTCACCTCATAGGCTATATTATATTCAATTTCGCTACCCGTGTACTTATCAATAGCTATTATCTTTTCTCTGTAACTGTAGGTATCTCCAACTAGGTATGAAAACACAACCCCGCCTGAAAAGTAAAAGCGATCTTTTCGTAACCTAAAAGTTAAAGGCAATTCTAAATATCGGAGTAAATATTGGTATGCCGCATCTTGTTTAAGTCGGCCAGGAATTTCATTCTGATAAGCAATTCTAAATCCCTTTTCTGCATATTGTAATCCAATAATTAGGTCAACATTCGATTTGTTTAAGATATCATAACCAAGAAACATATAGCCAGATTGAATACTTTTTTCTGGTGGACGAATATGTGCAAAAGGACTAATACCCCATTGTTGCGTTGCATGAGAAATTCCCGTTTTAATAATCACACCCGTAAGTATATTCTGGCTAAAGCTATTCAATGCAATCATCAATAAAGTTAACAATACACAATGTCTCATAGTACCTTAATTAAATCACCGCTACAGCAATAATTATAGAATAAAATAATGATTTGTAAATGACATTTGTTTTCATAATTGTAATTATTAGTTAATATATTTTAATGTAAGAATTTAAAGCGAAAGAGAGCGAATTGAATGATGCAATTTGGTTAGAATATTGCCTAATGCCAAATAGGCTATATGCTGCGCTGATGTTAAACGTAAATTTATTTTTATTATTTGTGCCAAAAGTAAGGCATGGGTAAATATTGGTTATTCTATAATTATCAAGTGTATTATTATCTATTTCATAAACTGATTTAATGCTTTTTGTAAGAACAGCTTCTGAGTTCGCATAATCATCATTTCTGTATGTGCCATTTACTCTTTGGTCAGTTGCTGAATGTATTAAATGTGCAAGGTTAAATCCAAATCCATAAACTATTTTATTGCTTTTTATGTGCAGCATTAGTGGTACTATAATGTATGATTGATTGATGTTTGCTGTTTTATTTACATAGGACTTATGGGAGCCATTTGTCCATTCAGAAGTATAAATGATACTATTTTTATAATTGTTAAGGTTAAACGATTCATAGAGTAAACCCGTTTCTAAATGTATTTTTTGATTGATGTTTGAAAAGATAATAACTCCTAGACTATTTTTAAATGCGAAGGCATTTTTAGGAATTACGATACTTCCGCCAACGCTTAACTTAAAGCAATAATTGTTTTGCCCAATTGTAGGATAAACCTTAAGCAAAAGGATAATAAATAGCATTAAATGTTTCATAATCATTGGCTATATCTATGTACAATTATATTTATATTTTTTACTAATAACCAAATTGTTATAAAAATTATTATTTTGTTTTAAACCTTATTGATGTAAAATTGATAAGGTTTTTTATTTTAGTAGTATAAACCAACTAGCCATGAGTGAAGACACCCTAAAATTTAACACCATAAAACAATGGGCCGAAGACGATAGGCCACGCGAAAAAGCTATCATAAAAGGATTTGTTGCTTTATCGGATGCAGAGTTAGTAGCCATATTAATTGCTACTGGCACACGTCAAGAAAGTGCTGTTGATTTAGCTAAACGGATATTGGCCTTAACAAACAATAACCTAGTAGAT
>JAGPCI010000248.1 GCA_018058165.1 Bacteroidia bacterium | reverse complement strand
GCTTTAGCTTTGTCTTCTAATATTTTCTTTTGTTTTAACAACTCAGCTTCGGCCTGATCTTTTAATGAACTCGCTTCATTTTTTGCTAAATCGGCAAGGTTTGTGGTAATTTTAGGGCTTGTAAATGTTCCTCCAATACCTAACGCTAATGCAATATTCTCGTTCATTTTAATATCAGAACCAGTTTTGGTATTTAACGATTTTAGGGCATTATCTAATGCCGAGTTAACTACTCCTAATTCTGCTCGTGGTAAATTAAACAATCCTTTGTAGTCAATTGTTTGGTCGAGTCCGGTTGAACCAGATAAATTTAATTTTTTCCCAGCTAAATTCACATCAAAAGGTTCAGTGTAAACCCTCCCATTTTCAACGGTATATGTTAAGTTAACATTATTTAGTGTTGCTTTTTTATATTTATCATCTTTAAGCACATTGGCAATTAAATTAAACACCTTAACATCCTTAATTTCAGCGTTAGGTATATTAAGTTTACCGGTAGCATAAAGTGTATTTAGTATTGGGTTTAAATGATTATCTAGTGTTGTGGTTAATTTTAAGTTAGTTGAAAAAACTCCAGAAATATTTTCGGCAATAGGTGCAATTTTTTTAACCGTATTAAATGTTACAAATGCCTTTTGGATATCCAAGTTAGATATGGCAAAATCAATAGCTGTTGTGGGTTTTATTGGGTTTGATGTTTCATAATAACCATCCATTTTTATTGCCGAACCAAGTGTGTTTAAACCTACATTATTAAAATTAAGTTTTTGGTTACTGATTACAACCTGACCTACAAAGTTTGTAATATCAATATTGGTATACAACAATTGTTTGATGTTGCTGTTTAAGGTAAAGTTAATATTTTTTGGTATTTCAGGGGCTGACATTGAGGTTGTATCTACTGCAGTTGGTTGTGAGCCTTCTGGCTCGCTCGATAAAAACTGATTGGCATCAATTAAATTAGAAGCTAAATTAAGTTTGCCATTTAACACTCCATCTTTAAATAAATAAGGAAAAAAGTTGCCTAATTCTCCATTCATTTTCATATCACTTTTACCAATCTTAGCATCAAAAGATTTAAGTACAACCAACTTTGGCGAAAAGCTTAATTGCGCATCACTCAAAGAAAATCCTTCTTTTAAGTCGTTTGATTTAAACTGAATGTTTTGAGCCACAATTTCGCCATTGGCATTAAAGGCCTCGTAGTTTTGGTTTTCGATATCAGATACCTTACCCACGGCAGTTACATTACTTGTAATAACACCCGAAATGCTCATGCCATTTTCTAAAGGAACAATTTTACTTACGCTTTCTAAATTAATTCGTCCTTTTAACCATGAGTCGATAAACGGATCGCGCATTACATTTTTAGCAATTAACCTTGCATCAAAAACATCCCCTGCCACATCCATATGAAATTTACTTAAATTAACTTCTGTATTATTTAAATCACCATCAGGATTGGTTACTGTTAGTTTTATCTGAACATCTTTTACAGGAGTTGGCAAAGTTGGGTATTGAAACATTGCATCATCAACATTTAAATTAAGGCTAAAAGCGGGTAATGATTTTTCGTTATAAGTACCTTTTGCAAACCCATTAAAGGCAAGCTTTCCGGCCGTTTTTACATCAGCAAAATCTTTGGTATAAACACCAGGCACCAATGATAAAAAACTTTTAAATGAAGCTTGGTTGGCACCAAATTTTATATCCATATTAATATCATCGTTTAACATTTGCACAAAACCATCAAAATTAAACTGTAAATCGTTTAGCGAAAATGTGTTTTCTTTAAATGTAAATTTCATTTCGGGCATATTCATGTCCAAATCCATTTTAATATTTGTGTTAACTTTACTTAGGTAGGTAACACCGCCATAAGCCATGTTAAACTGTTTGATACTAGAGAGAATGCTTAGGTTAAATATATCCTGTGTAAAATCACCAGTCATATTATAATCCATTGCGCTTAAGTTGGTATAAATATTACCAACCTTATCATCATATACAATATTAGCGTTTGTTACTTCAAGTGAGTTTAAACTTAAATTAAACTTAGTTTGAGCGGTATCTGTAATGGTTTGGGTTGTAGTATCTGCTTTAGCGATATCCCAATTAGCTTTACCATTGTTTAACACTAATGCGTGAACAATTGGCGACTCTAATAAAATTTTCCTAACCTTAATTTGGTCACCATTTATTACACTCATTACATCAACAGTAGCCTCCATGTTAGCCCATGAAATTAATGTGTCGCCATCAAAATCTTCAATCCCAACTACACTTAAATCTTTAATACCAATGGTAAAGTTAGGGAAGTTTTTTATTAGGCTTAAGCTAATATCGTTGTTAAAATTAACGTTAGCATTAATATTATTGTTGGCTTGTTGTTTTACAAGCTCCACTATCTTGTCTTTAAACAAAAAAGGAACTAAAATTAAAGTTCCGAAAAGTATTGCTAAAACAACAGAAATAATGATGAAGGTTTTTTTCATATAGATTTGGTTATAAACTTTTGAGCAAAGTTAATAAAGTATCGGAGGTAAAAGGTTTATTAATAAATTGTTTTATACTAGGATATTTCTGAGCTCGGATTCTATCAAGATCGTTTAACGATGAGGTTAAAAACATACATATATAGTTTTGTTTAATATAATCGGGTAGTTTCTCAAACTCTTCCATAAACTCAAAGCCATTCATTAGGGGCATTTGAATATCAATTAACATAATTGTAAGAAAAGGTGTAGCATTATTTTTAACAAACTCTAACGCAATTGAGGCACTTAAAAACTGGTGTACTTCTACTACAGCTTTATGACTAATTTCGATAGCCTTTGATGCTACTAGTAAGTCAATTCTATTGTCGTCAATTATAATATAGTTGTACACTTTTATTTATTTAGATGGTAAGGTAATTTTAAAAATACTTCCTTCGTTTATAGTTGAGTTTACAGTTATTGTGCCGCCTAAGGTAGTAACAATTTCTTTAACATTATACAACCCAAAGCCGCTTCCGCCAACTTCGCTTGTTGCTCTAAAAAACAATCCAAAAATATTATCTAAATACTGTTCCTCTATACCCATACCATTATCTGCTGCAATAATAGTCAATACTTCGCCATCTATACTCATTGTAATGTCAACTTTTTTATTTTTTTCTGTTCGTCTTTGATATTTTAACGCGTTAGATAATAAGTTATTTACAATAATCTTAACCTTAGTTGCATCTGTACTAAATAGCGGGCTGTTGCTGGTTAAATTAAATGACAAATTGATATTTTCTTGCAAACATTTTAAGCTATGTATTGCGAGCATTTCTTTCTTTATTTCTTCAAGCGAAATTTTTTCAACAATTAAATGCCCTCGTTTACTTTTATAATAAACGTGCATGTTTTCGATAAACTCACTTAGTTGGGCTGCTGCTTTTTCAATTAAATCAAGCATAATAATTACTTGACCTTCGTTTTTATCCTTAGCATGATTAACGATATTCATTGCCCCCATAATACTCATTAAAGGGCCTTTTAAATCGTGGGAAACGCTGTAAGAAAAATTATCCAACTCTTTATATGCAATAGATAGTTCTTTTACCTTATCTTCAAGTTGATTGCTTTGTGTTAAGTATCTATATGCCTCCTCGATAGAACTTCTTATTTCAGATTCATTCCATGGTTTATTTATATACCTAAAAACATGACCTAAATTTATGGCTTTAATTACAGATTCAATATCGGTGTATCCAGTAACCAAAATACGAATTGCCTTAGGGTATTTTTTAACTATAGATGAAAAAAATTCGACCCCAGTTGTAACAGGCATACGTTGATCGCACAAAATTAAATCAACCTGATTATTTTCAAGCCATTCTTCAGCCTCAAGAGCCGAGCTTGCTGTTTTTATATCATACTCAAGCCTAAAAGCTGCCTTAAATGCATGCAAGTTATTAACCTCATCATCAACAAATAAAATCCGTATTTTTTTCTTACCCTTCTCCATTACTATATTTTTGCGGTATAGTGATCGTAAAAGTCGTTCCTATACCCAATGCTGTATCTACTGTTAAAGTTCCGTTATGTTTCTTAATGGTATTATATACAATTGATAATCCTAAACC
>JAGPCI010000247.1 GCA_018058165.1 Bacteroidia bacterium | reverse complement strand
AGGGTTAATATTCCTGCTGAAGAAACCAATAACATAAGCGAGCAGTTTACCATTAATTTTTTATCGGCCGACAGTGCTTTACAAGTTAAATTTGCCTGGGATAATGTTATTTTGCAATTGCCAATTGAGCAACAAGAACACTAAATACAACCCGTTTTTTGAGTAATTTAAATAAATAAAAACCTGTGATTAAACAATTTAAAAAAGTATTTATATTAGGTAGTGCATTAGTTTCAATGTTATGTGTTAAGGCACAAAGCACATATAATACAGTTAATTTGGGCGCTGCTATCAACTCTGTATATGCCGAGTTAAATCCAGTAATTAGTGCCGATGGTAATCAGCTTTATTTTGTACGTTCTAATCATCCTCAAAACTCAAACCCAACAGAAGGGCAGGATATTTGGATGAGCGAAAAAAATGAAAAAGGCGAATGGCAACCTGCGGTAAACATTGGACAACCATTTAACAAACAACAGTTTAATACCCTTTTTAATATAAGTACTTCGGGCAATAAAATGCTAATTGGTGGTTCGTACAAAAGTGGTGTTTATTGGGGTGTTGGCTTTAGTTTTATAGAAAAACGAAATGGCACTTGGGCCGAACCAACTGAACTTGATATTAAAAAGTTTGATAAGATGAACAGTGGCCTTTACTCTTCGGCAAATTTATTACCCGATAATAAAACATTATTATTAAGTTTTAGCGAGGAGGTTGATGGTAAATTAAACAACCTGTATGTTTCAAGGCTTTCTGTTAATGGCAGATGGAGCCAACCAAAATCGTTAGGTGCAATTATTAATACGCCTTATGATGAGTCGACTCCCTTTATGGCGGCTGATGGTGTAACTTTATATTTTAGCAGTAATCGCCCAGGTGGTTTTGGTAAAAATGATATTTACTTAACCCGCAGACTTGATGATACTTGGACAAATTGGAGCGAACCAATAAACTTAGGCCCGCAAATAAACACCGAAGAATGGGATGGTTATTACACCATACCTGCAAGCGGACATGTGGCGTATATGGTTTCGTATAAAAACACATTAGGTAAAGCTGATATTGTAGAAATTAAATTGAACCAACAAAGCAAGCCCAATCCGGTGGTTTTAATAAATGGTAAAGTATTGAGTGCCGATACAAAAGAGCCAATTGAAGTTGAAATTATTTACGAAGAATTGCCTTCGGGTAACGAAGCCGGAAAAACTAGCTTTTGGAGTAAAAGTGGCGATTTTAAAATAGTATTACCTTATGGCAAAAACTATGGTATATCTGCTCGTGCTGCGGGTTACATACCCGTTTCAGTTAATATTGATTTAACTAAGCCTGGAGCATACAAAGAAATCAAACAAAACCTAACCATGGTGCCTATTAAAACTGGCCAAATAGTGCGTTTAAATAATATCTTTTTTGATTTGTACAGTGCTGTACTTAAAGACGAATCAATGCCTGAATTAAACCGATTGGTTAGTTTAATGAAAGACAATAAAGACATGAGTATTGAAATTGCTGGCCATACAGATGCAACAGGAAGCGATGAAGAAAATTTACTATTAAGCGAAAAACGTGCTGCTTCTGTTAGGGCTTATCTAATTTCTAAAGGGATTAAAGAAGCTAGGTTATTTAGCATTGGTTATGGCGAAACACAACCAATTGCAGATAACAACAACGATATAGACAGCCAACTAAACCGTAGGGTTGAGTTTAAAATTTTAAAGAAATAACCGATTATACACTAAACTTTAACGTGTAGTGCGCATTAAAAATTTGTTGAGCAGGCAGCGAAAGCATGCCTGCTTTTTTTGTAATATCTTCATGGCCTTCGGTATAATCTGAGTGGCCAAACCAAGGTTCTAAACAGATAAACCTTTGCGATCCTTTTTTTGTCCAAATACCAAAATCCGGAAAACCATCAAAACTCATGATAACACTGTAATTGCTTAAATTATGTTTTAAAGTTATTTGGGTTGATTTTAGGTTTTTAAATACAACGGCATCCTTGTCAAACAAAGCAACACTTAAAGGCAACTCTGTGCAATTATCCAAAACCAATTCTGTTTGATGATTGAACAATCCGTCTTCTAATAAGTATCGCTCGGCAGTTTCTGGTTTATTAAAAATAAGCGAGCAGTTTGCAAAATCTTCATCAGGTATATTAAACGCAGGATGTGCGCCAATACTAAAAGGCATATCGCCTACCCCAACATTTTTTACCTGATAGCCACAAATTAACTGATCGCCCTGCCAAGTGTAGCTTAATAATAGTTTAAAATCAAAAGGATATTTGCGTAAAGTTTCGTCATTGTAAGCGAGTTTAAAAACCACCCTATTTTCGGTTTGTTCTAATACTGTAAATTTTTTATCGCGCGCAAAACCATGTTGCGAAATGGCATAAGTTTTATCATCAACCCTTAATAAATCTGATTTTACTTTACCAATAATAGGAAATAATACAGGAGCTGTTCGAGGCCAAATATCGGCATTGGCTTGCCACATAAATTCGGTTCCGTTTTTATGTTTTATGCTTTTAAGTTCTGCCCCATTATTAGATAATATTGCGGTATAATTAGTGCCATGTATTGTTATCAAGTCTTGCATTTTTTTAGCGTATTAATCGTATTAAAACAATTTCGGTTAATAGTAAAATTAAAGCCAATGCAATAAACCATCGCCACAATTGTTTACCACTTAACTCGCTACTTATTTGTGTGCCTAAAACCTGCGCATTATTAGTGTTAATATTAATTTTTGGCAATGCGACAGTTTGATTTTTTATATCATTTTCGGATAAAAACTGCATGTTACTTTCGTTTCTGTTGTTGTTAAATCCAAAAACTGCCAATGTATTTTTATCGCCTTTTGCTGTAACATTAAACCATCCGGGAGTGTTAATTGCATCTGTTTCTACCACCAACAAACCTTGATTTTTAAAAGGTTCTGTTATCAAAGATTGTTGCGTATTTTTTAACTCGATTAGCTTTTGTGTTAAAACTAAATTGTTGGGTAATTGTGCCTGCTTATTTTGTTTTATCACGTAATACAGTGGCTTGTTATTTTGCATGCCTACTGCCATATTAAGCATCATTGGTACAAATAAACTATGCTGTTGTAAGTTGCTAAAGGTTGCATTTAATGGTAAGGCCAATTGGTAAACAATGCCCTTATTTACGTTTGCTTGCCACAATAAATTATCGCCATTATTTAAAGTAATCAAACCCCTGCCCTTGGTATTGCTTTGTTTTTGCAAAGGATAATAATTGTTAACTATCGGAAAATCTATATTACCCGATTGTTGCTTAAATACGTTTTTAAATAAAACATGCTGATTGTTAATGCTATTTACCTTTAATAACTGTTTAGTAATGTTACCATAAATTGGCAATCCTAAACTTAATGCATAGGTATTTAACACGGTAGCATTTGTAGTTGGTGGAATAAGTAATACTTGGCCGCCTTGTTGTAAATAGTTGTTTAACTCATTGCTTAATCCACTCGAAAATTCGTTAGGCTCGTTAATTACAATCAAGCTGTAATTGTCAAACGCTTGGTAATTTATATTTCCAAAAGTATTTTGGGTAATTGCATATTGGTTATCGTTTGCATAAACAGCATTTATAAATTGGTTAGAAGCATTGCTAATGCATAGAATTTTGTATTGTGATGTTGGCTTAAACGAGAAATATAATTTATCATCAAAAGTTACTGGATAATCTACAATGCTTACTTCACCTTGTTGCCAATCGGCATTGTTAAGAGTAAAATTGGCTGTGGTAACTACACTTTCGCCAGCGCCAATAGCAACATTTATTAAAGCTTTTTGTACTTGGTTTAACGTTACTTTTACCACCAAACCTTCTACTAAATTACTACCATGGTTGGTTAATTTAATTTGTAAGTTTAATGGTTCGTTGGTTTTAATAAAGGGTGTAGTAAAATAAACCGAATCAATACTTAAGTTTTGGGCTGATTTGTTTTCTACAGGAATAAAGTTGTAGTTAATACTACTATCCGCATTAATCTGACTTAAATTAAACTGTGAATTTTGAAAATCGCTGATGTAAAAGGCATGGAAGTACCTCCCATTTGCTGCGCCAAATGCATTGTTTTGTTTTGAAGCAATATCAACC
>JAGPCI010000246.1 GCA_018058165.1 Bacteroidia bacterium | reverse complement strand
CGTTTCTATTATGCCAATATAAGCTTTTGTTTCGTGGTGGCATTACATCCGTGCCAATATGAAAAGTTAGATGAGCATCTGGTAAAAACAATGGGTTATTTGCAAACGAAAAAATGTTGTGCAATAGTGTTGCTTCAACAAACGGAATACCAACACAAATATCACCTAAAACAAACTTTGCCAAAAGCTCCTTTTTAAAAACAAAACAATCAAAACCAGGGTGCGATTTTCCTAAATCTGCATACATTAAATCGAGGCTTAATTCATCGTTATATTTTATACTTAATCTTCGTCTGTTTATTACAATTGCATCATGGCCGTTAAGTACATGTTGATGTACCACATTGTAAAAATAAGGCATCAAAGCAATGTCTGTATTTGTGTAAATATAATAGTCGGTATTGGGCGCTTCTGTTAGCCTGTCTAGTATATCGGCAATAAGCGGAAGTTTTTTACCAACAAGCTCTTTATTAACATCAAGCACCGACCTTTCTAGGTTTGAAAGCTGTAAAAAACCATCAGGAATAATAGCAATGTCTTCTTGAAACTGTGTTGTGCAAAGGGTAACAAAGCAGTCGTTACCTGTGTTTGATTTTGCCGCTAACATTGATTTAAAAGTAATGGGTTGCGACTTGTGTAAGTCGGAGCTTTGGGTTACTTTTACAGGATTAATAATATGTGTTAGCTTAATCAATGGGTCGAATTTTATTTAACGATGTTCGTAAGTCGGACAATTATACAAAAAACATCGCCTTGTTGTTTTCTGATTATGAATTATTCAGAAAAAAACACTTCTCAACCTTGTGCATTAACCATTTAAACAAACATTTTTCTGACTCAAAATTATTTTTAACCCACTCTGCAACGGGTGCTTTAGAAATGATTGCAACTCTAATTGACATTAAGCCTGGTGATGAAATTATTATGCCATCGTTTACTTATGTTTCTACAGCTAATGCCTTTGTTTCTGCAGGTGCGACACCCGTTTTTGTAGATATAAATTCAACCACTTTAAATATTGACGAAACCCTTATTGAAGCAGCAATAACACCAAAAACAAAAGCCATCATTGCCATGCATTATGCTGGTCATGCTTGTAATCTTATTGCATTAAAAGACATTTGTAAAAAGCATAATTTATTTTTGATTGAAGATGCCGCAATGGCTTATGGAAATTATTACAACAACCAGCCACTTGGCAGCATTGGCGATTTTGGTGTTATAAGTTTTGACATCACAAAACACATATCGGCCATACAAGGAGGTTTACTGCTTGTTAATAATGATAAGTACCGTGCTCGTGCATCAAACATTTACCACATTGGCACCAATCGCGAAGATTTTCAGCAAAAAAAAGCTGAATATTATGAATGGGTCGACATAGGTTCTAAATATCAAATGAATGAGTTAAATGCAGCAGTATTATATGATGATTTACTAAACGAAGCCGCTGTATTTGAACACAGAAAAAACATTTCGAATTTTTATTATGAGTTACTTAATCCATTAGCAAAAAGTGGTAAAATACAATTGATAAATGAAGCCTTAATTAAAAATAATATTCATGAATTTTATTTGATAGCACAAACTAAAAACGAAAGAGATAACTTGGCCCAATATTTAGCACAAGAAAACATAGAAGCCTATTTTCATTATATGCCTTTACACACTTCGCAAATGGGTAAACAATTTAAATACCATGGTGCAAATAATTCGCATAACATATCTGAGGAAATTTTGCGCTTACCTTTGCATGCAGCAATAACTATAAAAGATTTAGAATATATCGTGGCAAAAATAATACAATACTATTCAATTAATGGCTGAACCAATACAAATAATTACCAGTAAAGAGGATAGCTTTGTGGTGTATCTTAAAAAAATATGGACTTATAAAGCACTTATTTGGGTTTTTGCGTGGCGCGATTTAAAAGTTAAATATGCACAAACTTTTTTGGGTATTACATGGACTATTTTGCAACCGTTAACAGCATTAGTAATTTATAGTTTCTTTTTTGGGTACATTTTAAATTGGCAAACAAATGAACTGCCGTTTCCTGTATATGTTTTAAGTGGATTAATAGGTTGGAATTTTTTCTCCTATATTATTTATCAAGGATCTACAAGTATTCAAGAATCGGGGAATACCATAAAAAAAATATATTTCCCTAAAAGCATTTTACCTTTTTCTAAGGTAGTAATAGCTTTTTTTGAGTTAATAATAAGTCTATTACTTTTATTGCCTTTGTTGTTATTTTATAAGATTCAAATTTCGTGGCATATTGTATTGTTACCACTAGTTATTTTATTTAACACTTTTTGCGGGTTGGTACCCGTATTTTGGATTGCAGTTATTGCGTATAAAAAACGTGATTTGTTTCACCTATTACCTTATTTGGTTACTTTTGGTATATGGTTTACACCAGTGTTTTTTTCATCAGAAATGCTGCCAGAAAACTTAGCCTTTGTTATGGCTTTAAATCCAATGGCAAACGTTATAGATTTTTGGCGATGGACGTTATTTAATTACGGATCTTTTAAGGTAATTTGGTTGTTAAATATGGTATTTGTTATGCTTTTGGGATTAATTGGGATGTATTTTTACAATAATAAAGAAAGTGAATTTAGCGACTACGTATGATGCAAGATATTGCGATAAAAGTTAACAGCCTGTCAAAAAAGTACACCTTAAAACATCCTATTAAAGATATTAATGGTAGTTTAACCAATGAGCATTGGGCACTAAAAGATGTAACATTTCAAATAAAAAAAGGCGAAACTGTAGGTATTATTGGTCCAAATGGAAGTGGTAAAAGCACCCTTCTTAAGATTTTATCAGGTGTTACCAAACCAACAAATGGCTCTGTTGAAATAAATGGTAAGGTTGCAAGCATTTTAGATATTGGAGCCGGTTTTCACCAAGAATTAAGTGGCAGAGAAAATGTATTTTTAAACGGACAATTACTTGGATTTTCGGCTAAAGAGATTAAAGCACAATACCAAAAAATAGTTGATTTTAGTGGAATCGGCAATTTTATTGAAGAGCCTGTTAAATATTATTCAAATGGAATGTATTTACGTTTGGCATTTAGCATTTTGGCTCACCTAGATTTTGATATTTATTTGTTTGATGAGGTAATGAATGTGGGTGATGCAGAATTTATGCAAAAGTCGAGACAAAAAATTAACCAATTAATAAGTACAGGAAAAACACTATTAATAATAAGCCATAATTTATTGCAATTAAATCAGTCAACCCAAATTATAGAATTGGAAAAGGGGCTGTTGAAAAACTTTGGTATAGAGACCGATATTTTATCTAAGTATATTTCAGAGTCGGTTCAGAAAAATCAATATCCGGTGGCACTTAAAAGTATTACCATAAATACTTTTAAGGATTATGATTTTGCAAGTAGCATTAAGCTTATTCATGTTAAATTATTCCAGCCAGAAAACAATAAAGTATTTGTTACCAACAAAGAATTTGTAGTTGAAATAGTTTACGATAAACTTATAAAAGAAGGAACATTTGATCCATTTCTTTTAATTTCTGATTCTGGAGGTAATATTATATTAATTTCTTCTCCTATTCTATCTGGCGACATAGCAATGAACCAAGGTTTAGGTAGCTATAAAGTTACTTGCAAGATACCTGCAGGACTATTTAGCTCAAATATTTATGCTATTAGCGTTACTTTTGTTAAAAACACCCATGTTTTTAAAAAATATTCTCCTAACCAAGCATTAAGTACCGAAATGATAAAATCTGCTTTAAGTGAATATGGTGTTGTTGCATCCTTTCCAAACATTCTTTATTTTAAAGCAACAGTAATTTTAAATAACTTTATCGATTTAGGGAAATTAAACATACCAGTTGGTATGTTATTGCCCTTGTTTAATTGGACAACCACAAATGTGCAAAGTTCTAATAAAACTTAAGCGACTATACGTAGGTTTTTTTCCATCCAGCAGGATAACGACCAAATTTTACAATAGCCGAATTAATATTATTTTTTAGTCTAAAATAATCTGTTGCATCTTTGCAACCAAAAATACTTACATCATAATCATCAAGAATACACCAGCCTCCCAATGATATTTTTGAATAAAGTTTTTCTAACGCATATAAGG
>JAGPCI010000245.1 GCA_018058165.1 Bacteroidia bacterium | reverse complement strand
TGTGTGCGCTTTTGCTAAGGTAAGCTACGTAGCTTTTATTACACATTAAGCTTTGTTTTAGCATTACATCTTCTGGTATTAACGAATCGTATTTACCTATTGCAAAAAATACGGGTAAGGTAGTTGAACGTAAAATAGATGTTAAATCTTCCCTGTTTTTCATAGCCATTAAAGCCTCACATAAACCTTCGCTCGAAAAACTATCCGCAATCTTCACATAGGGCTCTGTAATTTCTTTTGGTGTGCTTTCATAAAACAATGGTGGGATAAAGTTACGTGCATAAAATGCTGGCCCTTTAGTTATAATTAATTGTTTTGCTTGGTCTCGCTTTAATTTTCGTTCATCATTATCGCTAGTGGCTGTACTATGCAGCAAACCAAAAGCACTTAGCATGTGTTCATACTTTTTTGCAAATGCCATAGTAACATATCCACCCATGCTATGGCCCAACATTACTACTTTAGTTTCGCAAAGATGGGTAAGTAATTCATAAACCGCATCAGCCATGCTTTCCATGCTTGTATTGGTTTGCACGGTCGATTTTCCTGCACCAGGCAAATCTAGGGTAATTACTTTACAGTGCGCTTTAAGCAACAACACCTGCTTATCGAAGCAGGTGTTGGTTTCACAAAATCCGTGAATAAGCACTACTGTTGTACCATTTCCGGTTTGTGTGTAGTGTAGCATAATTAATTAGCTATTAATAAAATCTAAAACGGTTGTCTTTAACGTTTTTAAGTTCTTTTAATGTTTCAAAAGTAGCATACTCAATACGTTGAGATAATTGTGCTTGAGCTTCGCCTTTATAAATGCTGTAATCGGTAGTTGCAGGAGCTTCGTTTATCTTGTTAACGGCAAATACATAAATAGCATTATCGCCTTTAATAGGGCCAGTTAATTTACCAATAGTTTTAGTACCAAACATTGTACCTACCATTACATTATCAGGACCAATGTAAGCGATATTATTATTGTCGAATGATTGAGCAACAATTGGTGTAACGCTTAACTGTAATTTAGCAGCCAAATCAGCAGCAGTAGTTGTACCAGCTAATGCGGTGTTTACTTTTTCTAATAATTGCTCAGCTTTTTTCTCTTTGCGATAATCTGCATCAACGCGCGGTTTTGAAGTTTCAAAATCTGGCTTACCTTTTTCGCGTAGGGTAGTTAAAACGGCAACAATAAATTTATCATTAACAGAAAACACATCAGATACATTTCCTTTTTGAGCGTTAAATGTCCAACGTACAACTTCGCGAGCTTCCATTATGCCACCAACTTGTTTATCAGTTTCACGAACAAACTCGGCTGTACGTGTTCCTAAGTGTTGCTCTGCAGCAACTTTGTTAAACGATTCGGCATCGGTAACGCTTGCTGCAAACTGACTTGCTGCGTTGTAAGCAGTTGAAGTTGTTGCCTCACTAGGTTGAATGCTACGGCTTAAAACACCAGCACAAACTAATTTTTTAGTTTTATCTTCAGTTATTTTTAAAATATGAACACCAAATTGTGTTTTTAATACACGCATGTCGCCTTTATTACCAGCTAACACAGCATCATTAAATTCTTTTACCATTTGGCCTTCGCTAAACCAACCTAAATCTCCACTACGTTGAGCAGTTCCGTCAGTACCATATTGAGCAGCCATAGCTCCAAAATCAGCACCGCCTTTTATTTCTGCCATTACTTCGTTAGCTTTTTTAATAGTTGCTGCTGTATCGCCATTTTCTGTTTTAAACAAAATGTGGCTTGCGCGCATTTGGTAAATGGTATCTTGTTTTGTTCCAATTACTTTATAAATATTGTATTTGCCGTCACTAAACACTGGGCCAACAATTGAACCAACTGAATCACGGAATAAACGATTTACAACATCATCAGGATACGCAGAGCGTGGTTTTGCTGTTGGGTCAAATTTAACATCACTATTTGCATCAACATATAAAGTATCGTTTGTTGCAGTTGCAAATTGGGTTAATTGATCAGTTACCCACTTTTCAGCATCAGAACTATCCGAAGCGTTAGCTACAGCATCAAATACAACAAACTCAAGCTTACGCGAATTTTCTTTTTCAGCATATTTTTTCGAGTTCTTATTCATGTACGATTTTAAATCATCATCAGTAGCTGTAATGCTCGAATCAGGTACACTAAAATAATTAAGCGCTACTGCATCCACATCTATTGTTTTTGAGCGGTTAGTATAAACAGATTTTGCTTCAAGCGAAGTTGCATAAACACCTTTACGTATTAAAGCATAATATTTTTTGTTTAAAGCATCTTGTAGCAAATACGACTCAAAATCATGTAAACGCTTTTTTGCATCTGCATCACCTTTTTCGTTAATTTGTTTAAGATTGCTTATTACCATCGACTTGTCAAACTGACCTGTTTGAGGATTGGTGAATGATTGCACCACTTGCGGATGCACGTTATCGCCAATAAACATATCTGTTAATTCTTCGTTGGTAATTTTTATGCCAAGGTTTTCGTATTCACCTTCCATAATTCCTTCCATTACTAGTTGGCTCCAAGTTTGTTCGCGCACCATGTCAATTGCATTTTGATCCATAGTGGCCTCTGGGCCCATTTGCTGGCGAGTAAGTTCAGTGTTTTCGGCAACTTTATTTTCAAAAGCTTTAACACCAATTTCTTTACCATCAACAATACCAACACTTGTAGGCTGACTTTCGCCAAACAATCTACTGTTACTATTTAGCGCATCAGATACTACAAATATTACCAATGCTCCACCAATTACCACAATGGCCAGTCCCGACCTGTTTCTAATTTTCTCTAATATTGACATTTTCTATCTAGGTTTGTTATTACTCAATAAATTTTTAAAAGCCAGCGAAAATAAATTTGTTAATCGTATAAAGCAACAAAATTTAGCTTGCAGGATAGCTTTAAAATCAAAACTTTGCAAACTATAAAAATCAAAACATGGACAAATCATTATCTTTAGGTTCAAATAAATCTCGTTTGTTGTTAATTCCCAATTATTTAGCAGATGATAATCCTGTTAATTTTATTGCTGAGTTTGTTAGGTTACAAGTAAATCATTTAAAACATTTTATTGTTGAAAATGAAAAAATTGCCCGAGCATTGATAAAAAAACTCCAATTATCATCAACTCAGCAAGAACTTACAATTATTTTATGGAACGAACACAGCAAACCAGAAGACATGCCTGAAATTGTTGATTTACTAAAATTAGGGGTTGATGTAGGCATTATTACTGATGCCGGATTGCCTTGTATTGCCGACCCTGGTGCGGATGTGGTAAAAATTGCCCACGAAAAGGGAATTGAAGTAGTTCCTTTGCCTGGTGCGTCAAGTATTTTTATGGCATTAATGGCAAGTGGCTTTAACGGCCAAGGATTTACTTTTAATGGTTATTTGCCTATTGATAAGGTGTTGCGTATTAGGCGAATTAAACAACTAGAAAGCGATTTATTTGCCCGCAAACAAACCCAAATATTTATGGAAACGCCCTACAGAAACAACCAGCTTTTGGCAGATATATTGGCAAACTGTTCGGCCCAAACTAAACTTTGTATTGCATGTAACATTAGTTCCGAATGCGGATTTATTAAAACTAAAACCATATCTGCATGGCTAAAACAAATACCCGACTTACACAAAAAACCTGTGATTTTTATATTTGGTAATTAGTTTTACAAACTGCTAACATAGAAATTTCGTACATTCGTTAGCTCAAAACATCATGGTAAATAAAAACAATACATTTGACAATGAAGCGCGGGTTAATGCGCTTATGGATTTTGGTATTTTAGATACCGAGGCCGAAGAGGAGTTTAATGAAATTGTTGAATTTGCATCTAAAATTTGTGACAAACCTGTTTCATTAATTTCATTACTTGATAAAAACAGACAATGGTTTAAGGCTAAAGTTGGGTTAGACGTAAATGAAACTCCCATTGATATTGCATTTTGTAAACATGCCTTGGAGGTTGACCATGTTTTTATTGTAGAAGATGCTACAAAGGATGATCGATTTAAAAATAATCCTCTAGTAACTGGCTATCCTGACATTAAATTTTATGCAGGAACACAACTGCAAACCAAAGATGGATATAATGTTGGAACCCTTTGCGTAATTGATAATAAACCTG
>JAGPCI010000032.1 GCA_018058165.1 Bacteroidia bacterium | reverse complement strand
GGATAATATTTGGAGCTCGGCACCTATTAGTGTTTCACGCAGAAGCATACAATTTAACTTTGAGTTAGGTTTATTATACCAACATGCGGGGTTTAAATTAAGGTGGCAAAATTATAGCAAAAGCACTGCATCAAACACTGAAACATTTAAGCTGTTTAATATGGTATTTGCTGTTAAACAAACGATACCCTTCTACGAAAATGTTTTTTGGAACAATACGCAAACATACCGCAATACCTGGCGATTAATGCAAGGTAAACAAGGTTCTGGTTTTGATATTAAATGGGGCAATGTAATAAAGCTTGATGCACAAGATGTAAATGGGCAAAATTATACCAATGGATTTAATGATACTATCGAATCTCAAAGTGTTAATTTGAGTAATTTAAATTCTACTGATTCAGTTTTTTTTAGATTTTATTACAGAGCAATTTCAACTCAACCAACCGATTCGCTTTTATTGCAATTTAAAAATAACGGTGGCATTTGGCATACCCAATTAGCTGTTAGTGCAAGCCAAGCATCAAGTTGGAATAACTTTACTGCCCAGGTAAATGGTAATAGGTTTAATCATCAAAACTTTGGTTACAGAATAATAACTCGTGGTGCTAGTAATGATACCTTAAAATGGGTGGTAAGTGGATTTAACATCGATTATAAATTATCACTTCCTTTTGTTGATGATTTTTCTGCTGGTTTAGTTTATCCTGATAAAAATAAATGGACTGACAGGTCGATTTTTGTAAATAACCGATTTCCAATTTCACCACCTAGTATTAATGTGGCCACATTTGATGGACTTAATGGGGCAGGAGTGCCTTATGGTTTTGGACATGGGTATTGTGATACGTTAACATCATTACCTATAAAATTAAATGGGTTAACAGTGGCCGATTCTGTTTATCTAAGTTTTTTTGTACAGCCCCAAGGCTTGGGTATGGAGCCTGATTATGGAGATAGTTTAATGTTATTTGCGCGTTACACTTCTGCTTCGCCCGATTCGTTTAATTTATTGTGGCGCGGTGCACCAGCTAGTTTTTATGCCGACTCGTTTACTCAAGTTAGAATTGCATTGCCTGCAATTTATTTGCATGATGCTTTTCAAATGCGATTTATTAATATTGGTAGCCGAACCGGTAATTTAAGCCATTGGCATTTAGATTATATTTATTTAAACAAAGGTCGAAATGCTACTGATGCCATAACCGATATTGCCGTGCAAGAATCGCCCTCACCTTTGCTTAAAAAATTTAGTGCTTTGCCATACAGTCATTTTATTGCAGCACCAACTAATTATACTAACGATACCCAATATTTTAATGTAAGTAATAACAGTAATCAAAGTTACGCAATAGATTATGGGCGAGAAATATTTGACCAAAACTTTGCACGTATTGATTCTTTTGGAAGTATAATTGGTGTGTTACCTGCGCGTAGTTCTCGTAATGCTAGCATCAAAAAAACAATTAATTTATCGGGTAGTTTTAATACAGATTCGGTAGTAGTTTGGAGTAGGTTTTATACAAGATTAGGCACTTCGGTAGATAACATTCCATCAAACGATACCATTTGGCAACCAACTTATTTTGTAAACTATTATGCATATGATGATGGCACAGCCGAAGCTGGCTACGGAATTTACCAATCAACAGGGAAAGTTGCATTAAGGTATCCTTTTGCAAAACCTGATAGCCTATATGGTATTGCCATACATTTTAATCGGTCGGTAGTAGATGTATCAACACTGTCGTTTAATTTTATGGTATGGCGAAGCCTATCATTAACTAGTGATGAACCATTATTAAGTATACCTGCTAATGCAGTTTATTATAATGCACGAAATGGATTTTATTACTTAAAATTTGAACAACCCATTTATGTTACCAACGAAATTTATATTGGTTGGGAACAAAACCAGCAGTTTGAATTAAACGTGGGTTTAGATCTTAATTTTAAAGTAGATTACAAGTACGCACCAAATCCTGAAATGTACTATAATGTGCAAGGGTTATGGCAGTTAACAGAATTGCCCGGAGCATTAATGATGCGCCCAATTGTGGGCAAATGGATTGAGCCATTGCCTGTAGCAGTAAAACAATATGTGCAACAACAATTACAAGTAACTTGTTACCCAAATCCTACTAATGGTAATTTATATTTTAACACATTAACACCAACTACATTTACCATTAAGGTGCTTGATTTATTGGGCAAGCAATTGTTATTTAAAAAAGGTGTTAATGATGTTTTAGATATACAGCACTTAAATAATGGATTGTACATGGTGCATATTGTTGATGAAAAAAGTGGTGCTTCATCCGTACAAAAAATAGTATTACAACATTAAATTTTATGGCAGATATAACTACACAAGAACTAAAACAACGCCTAGATGCAGGCGAGAAATTAAACGTGTTTGATGTGCGCGAGCAATACGAGTACGATGAGTTTAACATTGGTGCAATTTTAATTCCGCTTGGCGAATTACCATCACGAATTGGTGAACTTGAAGCATTAAAAAATGAAGAAGTTATTATACATTGCCGCAGTGGTGCAAGAAGCGCACAAGCGAAAATGTTTTTGCAAGATGCAGGATTTGCCAATGTTAAAAACCTATTAGGAGGGATGTTAGATTGGCAAGCAAATTTTGAATAACAAAATTATTGATTCAAGAATTTAAACATAAAAAAACGCGAAGCCAAAGGCTTCGCGTTTTTTTGTTTAATGCTATTATTATACAAACAAATTAGTTTGCATAAGTTAAAAGTGCGGTTAATAAAGCGTACTCTTCGCGGGTAATGTTTTCAAAATATGCAGGGTTAACCTCTCTGGCTTCTGGGTTTTTAAAAAACAACATTAAGGGTACAAATAATTCCCTAATCTCTAATTCGTCTGGTAATCTTTTAGCTACTTCAACAATACTGTTAATGTTTTCGTCAATTAAATCAACATTAGCAATTAACTCTTCGTATATGCGGTGTTCGTCTTGAAACTCATCTTCATCAACCAATAAAAACTCATATAAAAAGTCTTCAATATTAATTTGTACATCATCATCATTTACTTCGGTAACATAAAGTAACATGTTTAATAACTCAGTTCCCCTGTCAAGCGTTTTATCTTCAATATCTTGCCACTCTTTGCTTTCAAAATATTCTTCATCATCATTATTGTTATCTAAATGATGCACCATCATTAAATCAAACGCATACTCTTGGATATTTGCATGTGAAGGGTGTTTTGCAAAGTGATTATCGAAGTTTTTTAATTTAAATAAAAATGTTTCGTTGCTTTCTAAAACAGTAGTTATAGCCGAAGCTAATTCTTTGTTTTCATCAAAGCTGTTAATTAAAGCGTCTACCGCTTGTATGGCATTACTCATAGTTGTATTATTAGTATTTATAAATTGTATCTTTTGTAATTGTAGCAAGTGTTTTACCAACAAGTGTTCTACCCATTTCGGGGCTATTTGCACTTTTTGATAAGTTGGTACTTTGATTATACAGCCAACTTGTTTGGGTATTAAATATACACAAATGTGCAGGCGAACCAATCGTTAAACTTACTTTTGCTTGTTTTAATATTTTGCGTGGGTTTGTGGTAAGCGCATTAATAATGGTTTCGGTGGTAATGTTTTTTGGTTTATGCATTAACAATAAACTCAATGCCGTTTGAAACATGATAGTTCCTTTGGAGGCGTATTCAAACTCCACGTTTTTATGTTCAATATCCTCAGGGCAATGGTCGGTTACAATGCAATCTATTGTTCCATCTTGCAAGCCATCCCAAAGTGCTTTTTGATCGGCTTTGCTTCGCAGTGGTGGGTTATGTTTAAAGTTACTATCAAAAGTAACTAAGTTGCTATCTGTATAAATTAAATTAGCCACAGCCACATCGCAAGTAACAGCTATGCCTTGTTTTTTAGCTTTCTTAATTAAATCAACGCTTGTTTTACTGCTTAAATGCGAAAAGTGAATTGGAGCATTTGTGTAACTAGCCAGCTCTAAGTCGCGCGATACAATAATATCTTCGGCCATGTTGGGTATGCCTTTTAAGCCTAAGTTAACACTGTTTTCGCCTTCGTGCATAAAGCCGCCTGCGCTTATATTGGTATCTTCGGCATGAGTAATTATTAAGCCGTTAAATATTTTTGTATATAACAAAGCCCGCATTAACACGCCTGCATGCATAATGCATTTATTGGCATCGGTAAAAGCTACTGCACCCGCTTGATGTAAGTCAAAAAGTTCGTTCATGTCTAACCCCTCACAATTTTTTGTAATTGCGGCATAAGGCAAAATAGTTACTGGTAAATTTTTTGCCTTTGCATCAATAAAAGCTAAATCGGCTTTATGCTGTATTACAGGATTTGTGTTAGGTAGAGCAGTTATATGCGTAAATCCACCGGCCGAGGCAGCGTTTGCAGCACTTGTTAAATCTTCTTTAAACTCATAACCAGGCTCGCGCAATGCAGCGCGCATATCAACCAAACCGGGCATTAATAATGCTTTTGTTGCATCAAAAATTTTAGTGGTTGATTTAGTAATTGGAGTTGCCTTTGAAGATACAACTTGTATGGATTCAATTATTCCGTTTACAATTAGTACATCACATTTTTTGCCGTGATAAGCTGATTGTGTATCGCAGATTGTTGCGTTTGTAATGAGAAGCTTCATTAAAAAGCAAATATAAAAACTTTTTTGGTTATAGCAGTATGATGTTTGTTAGTGTAGTTGTTTGGTGTAAAAATAAAAGTCCTTTGCAAAACCTACAAAGGACTTTTGTGCTGCGAAAGAGACTCGAACTCTTACACCACTTAAGGCACCACCCCCTCAAGGTGGCGTGTCTACCATTCCACCACCGCAGCAGTTGGTAGGCGCAAATATATTAAATGCAAGCAGCCATACAAGCGTTAATAAATGCAGTGTAACTAAAAACACCTATTTGATTGCGGAGTAGGGGTTAATTGAAAAAAAACAGGCCGCATCTAAAAATAGATACAGCCTGATTTAAATTATTGATTTTATAATTTACCAAATTTTAGCTCTATCACTGTCATTACGCCACATCTTATCGCCTTGTTTTACACCAAATGCATCGTAAAACTGAGGCATGTTACTTAATGGGCCAATTACCCTAAATTGTGCAGGCGAGTGAGGGTCGGTTACTACTTGTTGGCGCAAGTATTCTGCACGTGCGTTGCCTCTCCATACTTGTCCAAATCCTATAAAAAACCTTTGTTCAGGTGTATAACCGTCAATTTTAGTTTTAGGTTTTCCATTTAATGAGCGTAAATATGCATCATACGAAACCGTTAAACCTGCTAAATCTGCTATGTTTTCGCCTAATGTTAATTCGCCATTTACAAATACACTATCCAAAACCTCAAATTTATTAAATTGGTCAACTAATATCTTTGTTCTTTGGTCAAATAATTTTCTGTCTTCTGCGGTCCACCAGTCATTTAAATTTCCTTTAGCATCATACTTGCTACCTTGGTCATCAAACCCGTGGCTAAACTCGTGGCCAATTACAGCACCAATTGCACCATAGTTAACAGCATCATCAGCCTTTGGGTCAAAAAACGGTGGTTGCATAATTGCAGCTGGAAATACAATTTCGTTATTAACTGGATTGTAATATGCATTAACAGTTTGAGGCAACATTCTCCATTCATTTTTATCAACAGGTTTGCCTAATTTATTTAAGTTGTAATTAAACCAAAAATTACTCGAACTAAAGTAGTTTGCCACAAAACTTTCGTCTGTTAGTTTAAGGTTACTCATGTCTGTCCACTTATCTGGGTAACCTAATTTACGTGTAAACGAAGCTAGTTTTTCAAGTGCTTTTACCTTTGTTGGCGCACTCATCCAGTCTAAATTATTTATTCTATCTCTAAAACTCTCTCTAAGGTTATCTACCATTTCGTTAACCCTTTTTTTACTTTCGGGGGTAAATGCAACTTTTACAAACTCTTGTCCAACTAATTCGCCAATCATGTTGTTTGCATGCGCTAAGGTTGTTTTCCAACGAGGTTTTTGTTCGGTTGTGCCAGTTAATTTTGTTCCATAAAAAGCAAAACTTCTATTAATAGCTTTATCGTGTAGGTAGGGAACAGTGGCGCTAATAATTTTCCATTTTAAATATGTTTTCCATCCCTCCATATTTTTATCAATGCTATTGTTTAAATGCGCGATGTAATCTGGTTGCATAACAATAACATGTTTAACGGCAGCAGTATTTAATTTTATAGTTTCGAAATAGTTTTTCCAGCTAATAGCACCAAATTTTGTATTTAAGTCGGCCAAAGCAAATGGATTGTATTGCTTTTCCATGTTTCTGCGTTCGGTTCTACTCATGCTAGTATTGGCCATCTCGGTTTCAAACTTTAGTACCATTTCTCCCGGTAATTGATTGTTTTGAGAGGCCATTTCAAACATGTCGTTTATTAAAAGTACATATTCTTTTCTAATGCTTTCATTGCGGTTATCATTTTTTAAATAATAATCCTTATCAGGCAAACCAAGGCCACTTTGCGATAAATATGGCACATATAATTCACTATTTTTAACATCTTGACTTACACTAAAACCAAATGCCGCAGATATTCCAATAGAATGAAGTTTTGCTATAGTTTCTAATATTTGAGTTGGGTTTGATATGGATTCAATATCTTTTAATAAACTTTGCACAGGATTAAACTCATCGTTGTTTAGTTTAATGGTATCCATTGCAACATTGTAGAACAAACCAACTTTACCTTGCGAGCTATTTAAATCTTTGTTGTTTGATTTTGCTGCCGTTTCTAAAATATTTTTTAGAATTAGGTTGTTTCGTTCGGCTACAATATTAAATGCAGTCCATCTTCCTTCTGATGCAGGAATTGGATTGTTTTTTATCCAACTACCATTGCTAAATAAAAAGAAATCACTTTTGGGAGATACTTTTTTATCAATGGCATTAACATCTACCCCTTTAAGTATGTTGCTATAAATAAAGGCCGAAGTTGTACCCGTGGCTAATAATGCCGCTGCTATTATAAGTTTGTTTTTCATGCTTTAATTAAAAGTTCTGTTTTCAACAATAGGCAATAGTAATTAGGTATATGTATGGCAAAAGCTTACATATACAAGTATTAAAATACTATAACCTTTAAGTGATTTTGTTTATTGGTTTGGCTAAAATACTGTTATGCCTTTTTAACAAAGCAGGTTTTTAAAACCATCATTGATTTTTCAACCTTGCCTTCCACTTCTTCCTCGCTATCAGTTAAGCGAATGTTTTTTACTACGGTGCCTCTTTTTAAAGTGGTTGAAGAGCCCTTTACTTTTAAATCTTTAATTAAGGTTATTGAGTCGCCTTCGTTTAATAATGTGCCATTACAATCTTTAACTTCCATGTTTTTATATTTTTTACAAGGTTAGTTAAAATTTAATACTTAATAAAACTGACAAAAATTAGGGTGAGATAAAATAAAACCGCCACTAAAACGATGGGGATTGTTCTAGCAGCGGATTACTTGGTTTAATTTACAGGCTAACTGTAGCCTTTTAAAAGACTACCAATACAAACTTAATTATACACAATACGATTGAGAATTGAATTTGTACTATTGAGAAATTAAATTATTTTCACAGCCTTGAAACAAAGGGTAGATATTAAAAAAATAGCCAGCTATAAAAATGGCAATAACTGTGTAATTGGCGCAATGTACCAATTGCATAGTGCTATGCTTGCTATGGTTGCTTATAGATACTTGCAAAATACAGATGATGCAAAAGATGCCGTGATGGATGTTTTTGAGAAGTTAATTGGGATGGAAGCGGAAAAAAGGAAGCTGCAAGTTCCTGACTGTCCAGATCATTTTGCACATTGGTTAATTAAAATGACCAAAAATGTAACATTAGATATTATCAAGCATAGGCAAATGGTAGATCGTTATCAATCAGAAACAATAACTGCTGTACCGCATAATTATTCGGACGTAGAGCGAAAATGGGACAAACAAACCATAGATTATGTTATAGCCCAATTGTTGGAAAGTGAACAAAATGTTGCCAATTTACATTATGCTGGTTTTAGTAATGACGAGATAGCTAATAAACTTAATATTAGTTATAATACCGTTAGAAATCAGATTTCTACAGCAAAAAAGAAAATAAAAAAGTACATTTCGACCCCTTAGTCGTATTATTATTAAACTTGACCACATATGTTAGTATATAAATTCCACGAAATAATTTGGGTTGCAAAAAATGGTACAAACCCACAGTGGGATGATGTACTTAAGTATTTAGAATGTTATGATGGAGATGAAGACGATATTATTGGTCTTAAACTATTCATAAAAAATAATACCCCCAATGAAAGAGCCGCATTGCTAAAATTTACTAAAGAGATTGATAATAGCAACCCGCATTATTCTAGCCCACTTAAATTAATTAGAGTGCCAAATTGGGTAATGGTTACTGCCGCATCTGTACTTTTAGTAGCAGGATTGGCCATTAATCATTATTTTCATCAAAAAACTTTACATGTTGTAGAAGATGCTTTGCCAGTTTTTCTCTCTAACGAAGAAGCTGTAATGAATAAGGCAATGGCGCAATACAAAAAAGGCGATTATCCATCAGCAGTCATAAATTTTGAAAAATTGTATTCAGATACTGCAGCATATTATGCGGGTGTGTGTTATGAGTTGGGTGAAGACTTTGATAACAGTATTATTAAGTTTGAACAGATTTATGATAACTCTGAGTTTTATGTAAAAGCAAGAATTAGGTTAGCTGCCATATATATTGCTCAAAATAATAACAAACAAGCAAAGGCTGTAATTCATAACATTACACCTACAAACAACAATGAAAAGGAAAGGCTAAAGTCTATAAAAATTAGGCTTTATTAGTTTTATAACCAATAAGAAAATTAATACAACCACAAGGCCAATTATCCAAATTGTGTATCTAAATGGGTTACTCTTAAAGGTTTGGTCAGCACCTGTGTAAATAAATGATTGCCAATCGGCAGGATTGTTATATAACAATTTAATTTCTTTTTTTGCTAAATATAATGCATCTGATGCGGAGTTTCCGCTTGCCAGATGTTTGTAAAACGAAGTTAAAAGTTGGGTAGTTTTGCTTTCTTCTACATTTCGTAAGGCCGAAACAGTACCTGCAACTCCAGCAGATAAGGCCGCTCTTGTAAATCCATCAATGATGCCGTTATGCTGCATTTCGCCTACATTACTTTTGCAAGCCGCAAATATTGCTAATGAGTTATTCGAGTTTAATTGTTCAAAGTCAATATCATATAAAACACTATCAGCGCCATCTAAAGCGGTATAAATTGTTGGTCTTTCTGTGTTAAATAAACTTGCATTAGCATGGGCAGAAATATGTAAGATATTACTTTCTAGTAACCCTTTGGTTAACTCCTTTTTGTTTTTGTAATGAATAAGTTTTATGTTGTAATACTCACTTATATTTTTGTTTAATATTTTAGACTCTGTTATCTCGGCTAGGTTAGTATGGGTGTAGTCGGGATTCCAAACGGTAACCTTATCAATTAATACTTCCTTCTTTTTGTAAGTTACAAAATGTGTAAACGAGTTAGCATAACTAATGTTGAAGTGATCAAAAACGTAGTTAAAGTTGGCATATTTATCTCCAGTATTATCCATTAAAAAACCTTCAAATAATAATGGCCTGTTAAAATATGCTGGTGGAATAATAATAAGGTGATTAATGTTTTTTGATAATATGCTTAATACGGGCTTTAAAAATAAGGTATAACCAAGGTTTGTTTTTGCTTTATAAGCCTCTAAATCATTTTTTTCTAAGGCATTAAAAATATCTTCAGGTAAATCGCCCAATGCTTTCTTGCTAATTTCTAGAACAAATGTTTGTTGTTTTTTTTGCTCAATGCACTCCACCATAAACTTTAACGTGTCATTATTGCTGTTGTTTTTAAAACAGAAAAATGTAATCAATGCCTCAGTATTTCCAACAAACTGAGATACATACTCTGGTTGGGTTATCAGTTGATTAAAGTAGTTAGGTGTTGTTTTTAATTTGAGCTTTTTGCCGTTTTCTATTTCGGCCATTTGGGGTAATGCTGCATATAATTGCTGGTTAATGCCAATTTGCATTATTGGCCTATGGCGCATTAATTCTGTATATTTAAGTGCAAAATTTAGGTAGTTTTTATTGTTGGTATAATTGTAGAGCTTAAAATACAATTTTGTAATTCGCTGTTCAATAGGCGGATTCTCTCTATTGTTATACCTTCTGTAAAAGTAGTAGCCTTCATATTGTAACTTGTAATAATCTATTAAAAGGTTTTGCTTTGCCCATATAAGGGCCCTATTTAAATACTCAACATTTTGGGTTTTGTTAAATTTTATTTCATAAGCAGCATCTAATAGATGGTTAATTGTTCTTGACGAGTGGAGGAATATGCCATATCCACCATCGTTAAACCCGTTTAACATATTATCCGCTTTCATATAATATGATATTGCTGTGTCTACGTTTAAATCTACATTAATATATCCCAAAATAGTAAGGTTATGTACCAATTGTGGGTGGTTTTTTTTATGCTTTAGTATTGTTTGATTTGATAGCTTTATGTACTTGATTATATTATTAAATGCAGTTTTATTAGTTCTGTTTTTTTCAAATTCAGAAGCCCAAATTAATGCAGTAAGCTGGAATACTTTTGCTTTTAAAAAGTAAAAATCATCCGATAATGTGCTACTTAAATTTAAAGCGGTATTAATGTTATCTGTCCGCTGTTTGGCTAAATCTAAATCTTCTTTTACATCGCCTATTAGTACAAAAGCCAATTGCAAAGTAGTAATGCTCTTTATAAAAATATCGGTAGTTTTTAGTGCACTTGCATAGGCAAGCCTAGCATGTTTAACTGCATTTTCTTGTCGTTTATGATATTGAGAATAGCGTGATAAACCAAGGTTGTAATGCGCAATAGCTAGGTCGTTGTCGAGGTAGTTTGGTATGGTAACAATTGAATCAAGATATGCTTTTCCAATTTCTTGTTCGTTTAATAAATGGCACAAATGTATTTGCCTAATGTAATACTCATCTATTGATAAGTTTGCACGGTTGTTTATTAACCAAATTTTGGCATTCGCCCACTTTCCATTGTTTAAAAAATCATTAAATTGACTCGCACTAGCAGATAATGATTGAAGGATTAGTAGCGCAATAACATAATATTTATACGCTTTTTTCTTTTTAAATATAATTTCAATTTTGGCCATTCTTATAGTTTCAATGATACGGTTAAGTATTGTTATTTAAAAATGTACAAATTTAAAGATAGCTTAGCCTCATCCCAAATATTTGCTTTAATTTGTACTAATTAAAATTTACTTAATAATGAGTTTAAGCAAATCAATAAATGCAGAAATGGCCCCTGAGCCAGTTGGGTTATATCCACATGCTAAACGTGTTGGTAATTTGTTATTCCTATCAGGCGTTGGCCCACGCGAAAGGGGCACAAAAGATATACCTGGTGTGGTGTTAAATGAGCAAGGCGAAATTGTTTCATATGACATAGAAAAGCAGTGTAGAAGTGTGTTTAAAAACATTAAACTTATTTTAGAAGCTAGTGGAAGTAATTGGAATAACATTGTTGATGTTACGGTTTTTTTAACCAACATGAAGGATGATTTTAAAACATACAATAAAATTTGGGCGGAGTATTTTAGCATAAATCCTCCATGCCGTACCACAATTGAAATAAACTGCCTACCTACACCAATTGCAATAGAATTAAAAGTAATTGCAACCGTAGATTAATTTCAACCATTTTTTAGCATTTGATATTTATTAATTATGAAATTACACACAATCGATACTGGCCTGTTTAAATTAGATGGTGGTGCAATGTTTGGCGTGGTTCCTAAAACCATTTGGAATAAACTTAACCCTGCTGATGACAATAATATGATTAGTATGGCCATGCGTTGTTTGTTAATTGAAGATGGCAATCAGCTAATTTTAATTGATAATGGTATAGGAAATAAACAAGACGAAAAATTCTTTTCGCACTACTATTTACATGGTGATGCAACGCTCGAAAAGTCATTAAACAAATTGGGTTTCTCCCCAAATGATATTACTGATATGTTGCTTACCCACCTACACTTTGATCATTGTGGTGGCAGCATTAATTGGAATAATGATAAAACTGCTTTTGAAGCTGCGTTTAAAAATGCCAATTATTGGGTAGGCGAAGATCAATGGCACGAGGCATTAAAACCTAACGCTCGTGAAAAGGCATCATTTTTAAAGGATAATATTTTGCCAATTGAACAAAGCGGACAGCTAAATTTTATTAACGAAGCTACCGTTATTAATCCCAATATCTCGTTTAAATACACATACGGGCATACCAACGGCATGGTTCATCCTATTATTAAATATAAGGGCTACACCATTATGTACATGGCAGATTTGGTGCCAACACAAGCGCACTTGCCAATACCCTATGTAATGGGTTATGATACAAAACCATTAAATGCAATGGCCGAAAAAGAGGCTGTTTTAAAAGAGGCCGCAGATAACAGTTATATTTTGTTTTTTGAACATGATCCAACCATCGAAGCTTGTACTGTTATGCAAACTGAAAAAGGGGTTCATAAACAAAATAATTTATTAATTACTGATTTGTAATTGTACCTCCTTTAAAAATTAAGCATAATAAAATCAAAATTAAATTCCCCTTCGGTTTTAATTATTGTTGGGTTGATTTGTAACATTATGGTAAGGTTAATTTTTTAACATGTTGTTTGGGTTTATTTTTTAGTTATACCTATAAATAAACCTAAATGTTATGCTAAACTTATTCAATGCAAATGGCAATTTAGATGAAATTGTTTTTGCAAACAGAAACAAAGCTTATGGAGCTTACCAAATTCGTAAACAATATGATGTAACACTTACAAAGGCCGTATTTATTATGTTATCAGCCTTTGTTTTGTTCTACTTACTCGGGTTAATTCCTTCTTCAACCAAACCTAATATTATTGCAAAAGGTAGTGATGAAGGTGTTATTTGGGTTGAAAGAATAATAGACATTCCTATTATTGATATTCCTACAAAGCCAGAAAATGTTAGTGCAGGAAGTACATCAAATCCAAAAGATGGTTTTGTAATTTCAGCCGATAATAAGGTAGCTCAAGCAATTATTACAACTACTACAAGTACTAATTTTACTTCTACAATATCAAGCCAAATAGCAGGAAACGGCAACCCAAATGTAATGGGAAATTTGCCTGGTAAAATTACAACTATGGCTGCCCCAAGTTCACCTTATTCTAAAATTGTTGAGGCATTGCCTGTGTTTGATAACGGCAATAGTGAATTGCTAAAGTATCTCGAAAATAACATTGAGTACCCCGATAGAGCTAAATTAGCGCAGGTAATGGGCAAAGTGATTGTTACTTTCATTGTTGATGAAAATGGTGTAGTGAGTGATATTGCTATCGAAAAAGGAATTGGTTTTGGATGTGATGAAGAGGCCATGCGTGTAGTTGCAAATATGCCTAAATGGAAACCTGCTTTGCAAAATGGTAAATCGGTAGCGGTGCATATGCGCTTACCAATACAATTTGCTTTAAACTAAAATAAACTGCCACCGCGGTGGGTAGGGAAAGCACCAAAGTGTTTGTATGCTTTTTCGGTTACTTCTCTACCACGTGGTGTGCGGCTCATAAATCCTTCTTGAATTAAATATGGTTCGTACACTTCTTCAATTGTTCCGCCTTCTTCGCCAATTGCAGTTGCAATTGTACTTATTCCAACGGGGCCTCCTTTAAATTTTTCGATGATGGTACGTAAAATTTTATTATCCATTTCATCTAACCCTTCCGAATCGACATTTAATGCTGTTAAAGCATATTTGGCAATATCTAAAGTAATGGTGCCATCACCTTTTATTTGAGCAAAGTCTCTTGTTCTGCGCAATAATGCGTTGCCAATTCTAGGTGTTCCCCTGCTTCTTCGAGCAATTTCTTCGGCTGCTTCTGGGTCAATAGGTGTATTGATAATTTCTGACGAACGGGTGATGATTTTCTTCATCAACACTTTATCGTAATACTCTAAACGGGCATTAATACCAAAACGGGCGCGCAGGGGCGAGGTAAGTAAACCCGAACGTGTGGTAGCGCCAATTAAAGTAAACGGATTTATCTCTAATTGTATACTTCGCGCATTTGGTCCCGAGTCTATCATAATATCAATTCGGTAATCTTCCATTGCAGAGTATAAAAACTCTTCCACTACCGGACTTAATCTATGTATTTCATCAATAAAAAGTACATCTCCTTTTTCGAGGTTAGTAAGTAAGCCAGCAAGGTCACCTGGCTTTTCTAAAACAGGGCCTGATGTGGTTTTAATATTGCTGCCTAACTCTTGCGCAATAATATACGATAAGGTAGTTTTACCCAAACCTGGAGGGCCGTGCAATAACACATGATCTAATGCTTCTTCGCGTTGAACAGCGGCT
>JAGPCI010000244.1 GCA_018058165.1 Bacteroidia bacterium | reverse complement strand
GGTGGATTTGAAGAAGTAAGACGTATAAAAGTAAATTACAACTCAAACGGTACAATTGCATCTCTTCATGAATTGTTGCCAATGTCAAATAATTATGAACTTGCAGGGTACAGAAACTTTGGTTACTCGGGTACAAAACGTATTACAGATACGAGTTATGCGGTAGCTTCTGGAGGCGATGATGTAACTGCATACAGTCGTTTGTTTTATACTACTGGCGATAAATTAGATAGTGTAATGGTATTTAATGTTTCGCAAGGAAATGAAAATTTAGAGGCGGGTTATCGTATGGTTTATAACGCAACAGATGGTATTGCCGAAATATTTGTAACCCGTGTAAATGGACAACAAGCTGCATTTGAATTCAGAATTCAATATACCGGAACTAAAACTACTATTACTCCTCCTGTTGGGCAAAATGTGATTGAAAAATTAGATGCGCACAACTTTGTTTGTTATCCAGTACCTGCCATTAATCAGTTAACTGTTTCATCAACCGATGGTAAAAAGTACAGTTATGTTTTGGTTGATATTTTTGGAAAACAAATTACATCAACCCAAGCTTTAACACAAACAACCTTTAATACCGCTGCGCTTGCAAATGGAGTTTACCTATTAAATATGTACAACGAAGCAGGCAGTTTTACAACAAAAAAGATTATCGTAAATCATTAATTTAAAAATAAAAACTATGCAAAAAATACTAAGTATTCTATTCACTTTTATTTCCATAACTGTTATTGCACAAGCGCCATACCAGTGGGAAGAACACAAATCTCCTGATGGAAGATTTACTTACAAAACTGTTCAAAACGATCCATTAGGAGTAAGAATTTACACCTTGCAAAACGGATTAACCGTAATGATTTCGGTAAACAAACTTGAACCAAGGGTACAAACTTACATAGCTACAAAAGCTGGTAGTAAAAACGACCCATCTGATAATACAGGATTGGCGCATTATCTAGAGCATTTATTGTTTAAAGGAACTGATAAATATGGCACAAAAGATTGGGCTAAAGAGAAAGTTCAATTAGATAAAATTGATGCACTTTACGAACAGTACAATAAAACTACTGACGAGAAAAAACGTAAAGAAATTTACCATAAAATTGATTCGGTGAGTGGAGTTGCAAGTCAGTTTGCAATTGCCAACGAATATGATAAAATGCTTTCTACAATTGGTGCTCAAGGTACCAATGCATTTACTTCGCTTGAACAAACTGTTTATGTAAACGATATTCCACAAAATCAAATAGAAAATTGGTTAAACATAGAAGCAGAGCGTTTTCGTGCCCCTGTTTTACGTTTGTTTCATACCGAACTTGAAGCTGTATACGAAGAAAAAAATATTGCTTTAGATAATGATGGTAGAAAAGTTTTTGAAGCCATGATGGCTAATTTATTTACCAAACATGCTTATGGAACCCAAACTACAATTGGTACTGTTGAGCACTTAAAAAATCCATCGTTAATTAAAATACGCAACTACTTTAACACGTATTATGTGCCAAATAACATGGCAATTATTTTAGCAGGTGATGTTGACCCAGACAAAACAGTTGCTATGATTGCGGATAAATTTAGTTACATGCAAGCTAAGCCTGTACCACCTTATGTTTTTGAACAAGAGCCTAAACGTGATGCACCTAAAGTGGTTAATATTTATGGCCCAGATGCTGAAAATATTATGATTGCATTTCGTACACCAGGTGCAAATGCTAAAGATGCTAAATTAGCCACCTTGGTTGATTATTTATTGGCAAACTCTGAAGCTGGTTTTATTGATTTAAACTTGGTGAAGCAACAAAAAGTATTGGCCGCTTCTTCTTCTGTTTGGATGAATAAAGATTATGGAATTCATTTTTTAACTGGCAAACCTAAACAAGGCCAAACGCTTGATGAAGTTCGTGCATTATTGCTTGAGCAAATTGATAATATTAAAGCGGGTAAGTTTACCAACGAAGATTTAAAAGCCATTATCAATAATTTTAAAGTTTCAATTATTAGAAATAACGAAAGCAACCAAGGTAGAGCTTATAATATGCTAGATGCATTTGTGGTTGATATGCCTTGGATTGAACAAGCCAGATTACTTGATGATTTAGCAGCAATAACTCGCGAAGAGGTAATTAACTACGCACATAAAGCCTATGGCAACGATTATGTAGTGGTAAATAAAAATATTGGTGAAGATAAAAATACTGCAAAAATAGAAAAACCAACCATTACACCTGTTGAAGTAAATCGTAATGATATGAGTCCATTTGTAACTGCAATTGTAAACTCAAACCCACCACGTATTACACCTAAGTTTTTAGATTTTGATAAAGATGTTACACGTACTATATTAAATAAAACGCTTCCTGTTTATTATGTTAAAAATACAGAAAATGGCTTGTTTAATATGTATTATGTGCTTGATATGGGTAAACTTAACAATATTAAATTACCTATTGCGGTGCAGTTGTTACAATATTTAGGAACTGATAAATATACTAGCGAACAAATAAGTAAAGAGTTTTTTAAATTGGCTTGTACTTTTAATGTAAGTGCTGGCGATGATCAAGTGTATGTTTCGTTAAGTGGATTAAATGAAAACTTTGAACCTGCATTAAAATTATTTGAACACTTGTTGGCTAATGCCAAACCCGACCAAGAAGCTTTAAACCAATTGGTGCAACGTACTTTAAAACAACGTAACGATGCTAAGTTAAACAAGCAAGGTATATTTTGGCAGGCATTGCGTAGTTATGTAATTTATGGCGAAAAAAATCCATACAAATACAATTTAACTGCATCACAACTTGAAGGCTTAAAAGCGCCTGAACTAGTTGATATGGTTAAACAATTAACCAGCTACCAACATAGTATTTATTATTATGGCCCGCTGCAATTAACTAACTTAACCACTATGTTAACTAAAGAGCATAAGTTGGTTAAAAAACTAAAACCAATACCTGCTCAAGTAGTTTTTGCACGCAATCAAACCAATAGTAACAAAGTGTTTTTTGTAAACTATAAAATGGTTCAAGCAGAGGTGTATTGGTTAAGCAGAATGGCACAACCATTTGATACTACCGCTTACCCAACCATTAGTATGTTTAACGAGTATTTTGGTGGAGGTATGTCATCAGTTGTTTTTCAAACCATACGCGAAAGTAAAGCATTGGCCTATTCTACTTTTTCTCGTTATGCAAATCCTGGTAAAATGCAAGACCCTTATTACATTACAGCATACATTGGCACACAGGCTGATAAATTAAATGATGCAGTGCCAGCTATGCAAGAATTGCTAACTACTTTACCTTATGCCGAAGCAAGTTTTAATGCGGCTAAAGAAGCCATAAAACAGCAAATAGAAACGCAACTTATTAATAAAGAGTCTGTGTTTTTTAGTTTAATGTCGGCAAATAAATTGGGTTTACACCACGATATTAACAAAGATATTTATGGTGCTATTGATAACATTAACTTTAAAGAAATTGAGCAGTTTTATAACACACACTATAAAAATGCCACATACCATTATATGATAATGGGTAGTAAAGAAAAGATTAAAGTAGATGACTTGAAAAAATATGGCGAAGTGGTTGAATTATCGCTTGAAGATATTTTTGGATACTAAGTTTAATATAAATTAAGACAAAAAGCCTCCGATAATTTTCGGAGGCTTTTTTTATGGCTTTTAGTTTGGTATATGATGCTGAATTAGTATTTTACTTTAATTAGTACTTTTTTAACGCTGTAACTACTTTAATAAAAATTGGCTGAGGTAATGTTTGTTACTACTTTGCTTTATACATTGGTATTAATATCATCTTTAATACCTTGTTGATGGTGTATATAGAAAACTAATTGACATGCATAATTGTTAAAATCAATACGGTATATCCGCAAGGTTACCACTATTCAGTAAATACTAGTAGTTAAGCTTAATTTCAAACCTGGTGAAATCGGCTCACAATAATTTGTGGAGAGTAATTCATTTTAATAACTAAAATTTTAGTAATAGTATAATTCTCGTTTTTCTTTTGTCACTTTTTGTTTGGGCAAAAAGTAACCAAAAAGCCCCCCACGAATACCAAATTTGACCTACATCTTGGCGCACATGCCAACGCCTCTTGGGCCGATGCAGTCAAATTTCACACAATTCGTGGACACCAGCCGCACCCTAGTCC
>JAGPCI010000243.1 GCA_018058165.1 Bacteroidia bacterium | reverse complement strand
CAGGAAAGTTGGCAAGCTCTTTTTGCAAACGATTCATTTTTTGTAGGGTTGAAAAATCTTTAACCCCATTTTTACGTTTGGTATCAATTCTAATTTCAAAAGGAAGCACACCTTTAAGTTCTTTTTCGAAAAACTTTAAATCGGTAAAAACTTTATCATGTTTTGGCAAGTCATCAACCACATAACCCAACGAGCGCACTTGCATACTTCCATATACCGAAACGATACACAATGCAATAGTTACGGCATAAATAACTTTACGTTTTTCGTTCACCCATTTATTACAAAGCGACATTATTTTGTTTAATCGTTTGCTATCTAAATGTTTGGTATGATTAGGTTTTGGAGGCGGCAAATAACTGTATGCAATGGGTAAAAACACCAATGATATTACATAAATAAGCATGATGTTGATACCTGATACAATAGAAAACTGATCGAGTATGGCACTGCCCGAAAAACTAAACACACAAAAACCAACCGCAGTAGTTACGTTGGTTAAAAATAGGGGTACTCCATTTTTTGAAATAAGCCTAATTATGGCCAACATTTTATTGCCGTGCGCTTTATACTCTTGGTGATAAACGTTTAATATATAAATACAATTTTGTATGCCAATTACCACCATAAGTGGCGGAATAATACCAGTAAGTAAGGTTATTTTGTAACCCAACATGTGTATGCTTCCAAGTGTAATTATTACACCAATTATTACTACAATTAAGGAGAATATTACAGCCGAAATAAACCTGAAAAATATAAAAATAAATAATGCAGTAACAAGTATAGATAGGTAGGTAAATATTTTAATCTCGTTGGCTACTTTGCTTGCATAAACAGTGCGCACATAAGGCAAGCCGCTGTAATGAATTTCTATTCCGTGTTTTTCGCCAAATGCTTTACAAAGCGATTCGATATTTGCAACAAGCGGTATACGTTCTTTACTATCTAGTTTCTTTTTGTTTAAAGATATTGCCAATAAGGCCATGTCGCCTTTTTCGGTAAATAATAAACCTTTGTAAAGTGGCAATGAGTTAATTACTTTTTTAACAGAATCCATTTCGGCCTGCGTGTGCAAGTAGCCATTTACCACCGGTCTTAACTCCAGTTTATGTAAACTATCATTTCTATAAGGCGTATATAAATTGGTAATTGAAAGCACTTTTTCAACACCTTCTGTTTGGCCAATTTTATTATTAAGCTCAATTAAGTCGTTAAAAAAATCCTTATCGTATAATTTGTCAGATTGAATACCAACGGCCAATATATTGCCATCTTCGCCAAATGTTTCTTTAAACTTTACATACTCTATAAAGTCGGGGTCATCGTTGGGTATAACCTTCGCAAAATCGTATGTAAGTTGTACTTTAGTTGCAAAGTATGTAAATGTAATGGTTAAAGCAGCTAGTGCAATTAAAAACCAAAAACGGTTGCGAATAACGTAAGTTCCTATTTTTTGCCACATAATAAGTTAGCGAATTTAGGTAAATATAATTGGCATGTATTATTTTTATATCGAGTTAGGTGTAACATTTTTGCTTTAAATGCGTTACGTTTGAGGTGTTTTTATTAATAAAATTACATGCGTTTTAGTATTATATTATTGATTGTTAGCTTTTTTGTTTGCCCTGCCTATGCACAATTCAGTGTGCCTAAAGTTGGCAGTTGGCGTGTACATTTACCTTATCAAACCAATACCACAGTTGCTCAAAATGGCCCAATAATTTATGCAGGCTCGGCTAGTGGGGTTTTTAGTTTTGATGTGGAGGATAACTCGCTTGAGGTATTAAGTAAAGTTAATGGATTAAGCGATGTAGAGGTAAGTAAACTTGATTTTGATGATGCCACACAAACACTTGTTGTAGTGTATAATAATACCAATGTTGATTTGGTAAGCCGTGGTATTGTTACCAATATTCCTGATTTGTTGCGTAAAAGTATTATTGGCGATAAAAAAGTAAATGATGTAACTATTGTTAACGGAATTGCTTATTTGGCCTGCTCGTTTGGTATTGTTAAAATAGACTTGGCTCGTAAGCAAATTGTAGACTCGTACCAAAATATTGGTGTAAACGGAAGTAACATAAACGTAAACGATGTGGCTATTTACAACAGTAATATTTATGCTAGTTCTAATACAGGTTTGTACCGTGCATCTTTAACAAGTGGTAATCTTAGCGATTTTAATTTTTGGGTTAAGGTTGATAATGATAGTGCTATTCAATTGCTACCTGTAGCTAATTTTTTATTGGTAACTACACCTTCTACAGTAAATAAAATTAGGCGTTATGATGGTTTAACTTGGGATACATTAACTGGAATAATAAACGAGCCTATTAAAAACATACGACTTAGTGCGCAAAAAATATTTTGTGTTCAAGAAACGCGAGTGGTAACTTTTGATGCACAGTTTACACCAACTATATTTTTTATTGCAGGCGTGCTTGATGGCGTTATTAATACCGAAAATAATTATAGTTTGGCTATTAAAGACCAAGGGTTGGTTTTGTTTGAACCAAATGGAAATAGGTATTTAGCTCCGGCAGGTGCTTGGGGAAATACAGCTACAAAATTCTCTTACTCATCAACCCAAAAAAAGCTGTTTGTTGCAGGCGGTTTTGTTGATGGAATAGGCACTGCAAACGGACTTAGAAGCACTGGCAATAACAATAAATACTATGTGTTTGATGGCAATACGTGGTACAACTCGGCAGTAATAAATAATGTTTTTGTAGATAAATGCCGAGATTTTATGGATGTAATTTGTGATGCAAAAAGTAGTAAAACTTACTTTACAAGTTATGGTTTTGGATTGCTTGAAGTTAATAGTTTAAACCCAACAAATTTGTTTGATACAAGCAACAGTAGCATTGGTTATTTTGCAAACGAAATACCAACTTATAAACCTGTTTTTGCAGCCGGAACTACAATTGATGATATTGGAAATGTATGGGTAACTAGTTATGGAGCTGCTAAACCTTTATCGGTAAAAACACCCAGCAACCAATGGTATTCTTTTGGATTTAATGGTGGTAATAGCACGGTTAGTTATATGGTGTGTGATAATAATTTTCCGCGAAACAATAAATGGATTATTAATAACCGCAGTGGTGGATTATACGTTTACAACGAAGGTGCAAACCTTGCATTAGAAACAGATGATCGCTTTAAAATATTGGGTAAAGAAAAAGGCAACGGACTTTTGCCAAGTACCAATGTGCTTAGTTTAGCATTAGATAAAAACGGTGAAATGTGGGTTGGTACCGATCAAGGATTATGTATTATTAGCGACCCAACGGCTGTGTTTAGCAACAGTAGTTCACGTAGTTTTGATGCCCGACAATTAATATTTAAAACAGGTAGTTTTAATAGCATATTTTTGGGTACTGATGCCATTTTATGTATTAAGGTTGATGGCGCAAATCGTAAATGGATTGGTACACGAAATGGTGTTTGGCTGGTGAGTGAGGATGGTTATACCGTAATAAGAAATTATACTACACAAAATAGTCCGCTGTTATCAAATGTGGTGTATGATATAGGAATTTTTGAAGAAACTGGTGAAGTATTTTTTGCTACAGAAAAAGGCATTATAAGTTATGCTGGTGATGCAACCAATGCAAACGAAACACATAATAAAGTTGTGGTGTATCCTAACCCTGTAAGGCCAGAGTATAGTGGCGAAATTGCCATACGCGGATTAGCAGAAAATACCAATGTTAAAATTACTGATATAGCTGGTAACTTGGTTTTTGAAACCAAAGCAAATGGTGGTATGGCAACCTCGAATGGAATTAATTTTACGGGTAAACGTGCTGCAACTGGTGTTTATTTAATTTATAGTAGTAATGAGGATGCAACAGAAACCTACGTTACTAAGCTACTATTTATTAATTAAGCGGTAATTTTTAAGTAATGTTGCACCATGCTAACTAAGTGCAAAGCCATTGTTATAAAGTGTATTGATTACAGCGAAACCAGTGTAATTTTAAAGTGCTTTACAGATGTTTATGGTATGCAATCGTATTTAATAAATGGGGTACGAAAAAACAAAGGAAGCATTAGGCCTTCGCAATTGCAACCGCTTACTTTGTTAGAGTTAGAGGCCTATCATCAACAAAATAAAAACTTACAACGTATTAAAGAATTAAAGTGTGCTCCACTTTTACACGAAGTGCATTTTAATATGGTAAAAAGTGCCATTGGAA
>JAGPCI010000242.1 GCA_018058165.1 Bacteroidia bacterium | reverse complement strand
GATTTTTCGTTAGTATATTCATCAAAACAAGCTTTAAACATGGTAATAAATCAAAAAACAATTAGTTTTGGTAGCTATTTAATGCAAAACTTACATTTTAATACCAAAACATACACATGCAAACCGATTACAAAATAACATACACCACCACTGTAAATGCACCAATTGAAAAAGTTTGGGATGCACTTATTAACCCCGAAATTGTAAAACTATACTTTTTTGGAACCGAACTTATTGCCGATTGGGCTGTTGGTAACGATATTATTTTTAAAGGCGAATGGGAAGGTGAACAATACCAAGACAAGGGCAAAATTTTAACTTTTTTGCCTAATAAAAAACTGTCGTACTCGTATTTTAGTAATTTTGGTGGCATGGAAGATAAACCAGAAAATTACCTTTGGGTTTGTTACCAAGTAATTGCCGAAGGCAACCAAACCGGATTAACCATTCAGCAAAGTAATTACAACCAAGAAAAAGCTGATAATTCTGCCGCAGGTTGGGCAGCAATAATTGATGGATTAAAAAAAATAGTAGAATAAAAAACTTGTGTTGGTTAGCTCCCTAAACAAATTTAGGGTCGCTTTCCATTACATGGTTACACGTTTTGCAAGTGCGCAAATCAAGGCTTCCGTAGTATTTTTTAAACCTTGGTAAAAAGTCTTTCTCAATATCATTTAGTTCAAAATACTCGGCATGAAGCGGGTTATTGCACTTTTCGCAAAACCATAATAATCCATCGGTAAATCCTTTGCCTGCTCTAACTCTTTCTATCACTAAACCAATTGAACCTTCTGTACGAGCCGGAGAATGTGGTGTTTTAGCAGGACATAAAAACATATCACCAGGACCTAATTGAATATCGCGTGGAGCACCATCTTCTTGAATACGAACGTTAATGGTTCCTTCTAATTGATAAAAAAGCTCTTCAGTTTCGTTGTAATGGTAATCTTTTCGAGCGTTGGGCCCTCCTACTATCATTACTATATAATCAGTTCCTTCGGGGTATAAGTTTTTATTGTTAACAGGTGGTTTTAATAAATGACGGTTTTCGTCAATCCATTTTTGTAAATTAAAAGGTGCACTTATCATAACAATTGGTTAATTAATGGTAGCAAGTTAATGTTAAGCAAAGTTAAATGCAATTGTTTTTTGGGTTGATAAAAATGAAAGAAGTTTACTACTGCTCGTTTTTGAATAAATTGAATACTATCAACAAACTAAACCTTAATTAGTAACATGCTTAGTAACCCTAACAACATAATTACTTTTAGTAATGAGCTTAATCTTGTAAAATCAGCTTTAACATCGGCTTTTAAAACCAGGTAGGTAAGCACAATTAATGGCAACAACACAAAAAACAACATGTAATAAGAGTAAATAATTTGACCATATTGATGCCTAAACGGAATGAACGAATTGGCTATAAATGTATGTGCAAGCAATAAAAAGCTATAAACAAGCAATAAAGCACTAAGTGCTTGTTTGGTTTTACGAATGCCCATTACAATTGGCAAAGTTTTACAATTAAACTTACTATCACCTCGTAAATCTTCGGCATCTTTTACAATTTCGCGAATTAAGGTTATGCCAAATGCAAACAAAGCATAAACCCAAACTAAATAGCTCGAAATTTGGGCATTAAATAATGGTAATATTACAATTACAAATGCACTTAATGCTGCAACAAGTATGTTGCCGCTTAAAAATTTTCGCTTAAAATAAACGCTATACAACCACAACAATACAATACAAAGAACAACTAATAAAGCGATATAAGCATTTAGATAAAAGCCAATTAACAAGGCTATACCATTAAAACTAAAGTGTAATAACATGGCCCACCTACGCGAAATACTTTTACCAATTACAACCTTATGGGGCTTGTTGTTTAAGTCTATATTTACATCGTGGTAATCGTTAATAATATAACCAGCTGCTGCGGTTAACGTTACGCACAAGGCCAATAAAATAAAGCGTGTATTTAATAAATCATCGGGTGTTAAATAATCGGTTAGGCAATAATAACTAAACGCTAAAGTGGCCAACATAATAATTAAATTGCCAGTTCGGGTTAATTGTAATAGCGCGATTATTTTTTGCATGTTGTGTTATAATATCCTATGCTAAGCAATAGTAGTTACACCACCACTAACTATAAATTTCATCACATCAGTTGAGTTGCCATCAAATGGTTTTACCTTATCTTTTTCAACCAAAAAAAGATTGCCACTAAAAGCATAAGAGTGCGGAAAATATACAGCACACAAACCGGGTAAATTTAAACCAGAAAGGTCGGTTTGGGTAATAAAACCGGGCTTGTAAATGCCTTGCGACATTTCAACCAATACAGGTGCATTAAACTTCTTTTTATCGCCTACAAATGCTTCCATAAAATCTTTTACACTGGTGTAAATAATTTTAACAAAAGGTATTTTTGATAGCACATCATCAAACAAACTAAACAATGGCTTGGTAATTAAACTGCTGCCTATAAAGCCCAAAAATGTTATTGATGTAATTACTATTAAAAAACCAACTGCCGGAATTCCAACATCAACATACTCATCTAAACTAACTACTATTCCTTTAATAATGCTATATGTTACAGCAAAAGGCAATACAATTAATAAACCACGTAAAAAGTAGTTCATTGTTTTAGCCAATCGCTGGCGAATGTTTAGTTTTATTTTATCTTTGGTTGCGCCCATTGTTATTGTATATCAAGTGCTAATAGTTTTCTAAAATCGTTTAATACAGGATTGGTTTCTGCTAATAAAGCAAATTTTTCTTCGCCAGTAAATGCCTTTTTAAAACCTATTGTATTAACCACTTTTATAGTAACCTCTAACTTTGTGTTTTGTAGGTTTTTTCGTAAAAACGGTATAGTATTAATACGCTCTTCGTCAAACATCTCGTTTTCGTGTTGCGATGCCAAAACAATTTCTACCTGATTTGGACTGAGCATTTGGTAAGGTGCAAATTTTAAAATGGTAAAAAGATTCATTTTACCTTCTGCATCTAGATTTGCCAAGAACTTTGTCCAAACGGCTGTATATAAATCAAGTGTTGTAGGAACATCGTCTGCTGTAATTATTTTTTGCTCTTCGGCCGCTGTTTCAATAAGCTTTTCGGCTTCTTGCTTTTTATTAAGCGAAATTTGTTGCTTTAGTTTTTCAATACTGCTTAATCCGCTTTTTGGTAATGGTGGTGGCGGGGTATTTATTTTGGGAACTGTTACTGGCTCAATTGCCTCTGCCTTAGCTTCTACTTTTATAGGAGCTTCAGCCTTTGTTTCGGGTTTAATTACAACCGTATTTGCTACTTCTTTTATTGGCTCGGCAACAAGGTTTGTATCAGCATTTGCTTGATTATAAATTAGGATTTTTTTTTTAATGCGGCAGTATTAAGCACCGTTTGCAAATGGCAAAGTTTCATCAAAGCTAACTCAACATGCAATCGTGGGTTTTTACTTTGTTTAAAATCAAGCTCGCATTTATTTAGCAGGTTTAACCCGTTTAGCAACATACCAGGGCTGCACTGCGCTGATTGCGACATAAACCTTTGCGCTACACTTTGTGCTACTTGTAACAGCTTTATTGTTTGCGGATGCTTACACATCATCAAGTTTCGCATGTGATCTGAAAAGCCATTTAAGAAATGCTGGGCATCAAATCCATTGGTAAGAATTTCATCAAAAAGCACCAACATATTGGGCAAATCGCTGGCCAACATATAATCAGTTGCACGGAAATAATAATCGTAATCAAGAATGTTTAAATTTAAAATTACATCCTTGTAGGTTATGTTTTTACCGCTTGAACTAACAATTCTATCAAAAATAGAAAGTGCATCGCGCATAGCGCCATCTGCTTTCTGTGCAATAACATGTAAGGCTTCTTCTTCGGCTGTTATTCCTTCGCTGGCGCAAATCATGTGTAACTGACTAACAGCGCTTTCAACACTTATTCTATGAAAATCGAAAACTTGGCAACGCGATAAAATGGTAGGCAATATTTTATGACGCTCGGTAGTTGCTAAAATAAACTTTGCGTATGGAGGTGGTTCTTCTAGTGTTTTAAGAAAAGCGTTAAAAGCAGCAGAACTTAACATATGCACCTCATCAATAATATAAATTTTGTACTTGGCACCTTGCGGTGCATAACGCACTTGTTCTACTAATCCCCTTATGTCTTCAACACTATTATTACTAGCAGCATCTAGCTCGTAAAT
>JAGPCI010000241.1 GCA_018058165.1 Bacteroidia bacterium | reverse complement strand
AGGCAATAGTTTTACGTTTATACCCGCCCCAACCATAACTTCATTTACACCAAGTACAGCAGCAAGTGGCGCAACGGTAACCATAACAGGAACTAACTTTACCAATGCATCATCAGTAAAATTTGGTAGTACAAATGCTACATCATATACAGTAGTAAGTGCAACAAGTATAACGGCCATTGTAGCAAGTGGCACAAGTGGAGTTATAACCATAATTACACCAGGCGGAACAGCCACATCAGGCAATAGTTTTACGTTTATAAAAACACTAAATGGAACTTATACAGTAGGTGCCGGAAAAACATATTCAACAATTGCAGCAGCAATAAGCGAGGTTAATGCTTCAATTATTGGAGGGGCTATTACTTTTAATGTAACTGCAGGCCATACCGAAACCTTTGCATCACCCACAGCAGGATTAATTACTGCAACAGGGGTAGTAGGCTCTTCAATAGTGTTTAGAAAAAGTGGTGTTGGTGCAAATCCAAAAACAACCACTGCTACAGGAACTGGTTCGTTAGATGGAATAATAATAATAGCAGGAGGCGATTATATAACTTTTGATGGAATTGATGTACAAGAAAACGCATCAAACACAAACAGCACCACACAAATGGAATGGGGTTATGCGATTTTAAAAAGCAGTGCAACGGATGGGGCAAAAAACATCACCATAAAAAATTGTAGTGTAGTATTAAATAAAGACAATACTTCTTCAAAGGGTATCTATATTAATAACCACACTTCAAGTGCAGCAGTAAATCTAAATGTGGTGACGTTATTAGGAACTCATCAAAATATATTGATAGAAAACAACACAGTAAACAATGCTTATGAACCTATACATGCTACGGGTCATACAACGGCAGGTTATTTTGACAGAGGTTTGATTATACAAAACAATGCCATTAGTAATTATAATGGCTCATCAGCAACCTCTGCCGGTATTGCCACCAATAATCAAGCTTCGCCAATTATTAGAGCAAATACTATTAGTAATTCTACAGGTGCAACAGGAGTTGTATATGGTATATTTACCAATAGCGATAACACTTTAGTAAGCAAAAATACAGTGTTTAATCTTGTTTCTGCTGGAAATATACATGGTATTTATGTTTCTTCCGAAGCAATAATTGAAGGAAATAAAATAGCTAATCTTACCATTACAGGATTATTAGATGTGAGCGGAATACGAAAAATGGGGGCATCAATTCCCGCAACAATTTATAATAATACCATACAAAATATTTCGGCACCTAACTCAACAAATCCAAATGGCGTATTGGGTATGTACGTTCAAGGAATAGTTAATGTTTATCATAATACTATATACTTAACCTGCACTTCTGGAGGCATTGGTTTTGGGAGTTCGTGTATTTATTCTAACACAAGCGGTGTGCAAATAATGCGCAATAATATTTTGTATAATGCATCAACCTATGGCGAAGTAAGAGCACTTAGGCGCAATTTTGCTAACTTAACAACTTTCCATTCTACTAGTAATAATAATTTTTATTACGCAGGTGTGCCTTCGCCAACTAATCTCATTTATTCTAATCAAGACAACACTACACATAGGGCACAAACCTTAGCAGCTTTTAGAGCAATATTAGGCGATAATAGAGAATTAAATAGTTATAGTGAAACATTGCAGTTTATGGTAGGTGATAGTTTACGCCCAATTTCTGGCAACTATAAATTAGGTGCAAGTGTCGTTGGTTTTGAATATGATATTGCGGGTACACTGCGCAGCACTCCACCAGATATTGGCGCATACGAAGGACGTGAGGCTAACCGTTGGATTGGTGGTACATCAAACGTATGGAACATTTTAAGCAATTGGGATGATAGTATTGTGCCAAGCGGAACGGTTCCAATAAATATTGATGTTGCCGCTGTTAACTCTCCTGTTTTAATTGGCAATTTAGTTGTAACCGACTTAAATTTACCAGAAGGAAAATCGATGGACATAAATGGTAAAACATTAACTATTGATGGAGATGTGATTGGAGATGGTATGTTAAAAGGTGGAGCAACCTCATCGCTAATTATTAACGGAACAGGAAATGGTTTGCAGTTAAAATTTGATTCAAGTGCAGCCCGTTTAAAAAACCTAACTATTAACCGCGGTACAAGTCCTTTATCAGGCGGTGTAGTATTAGCAAATAGAGTAGGTGTTCTAGAATCAGTAACCTTGGTTAATGGTACTTTAAATGCAAATGGAAATTTAATTTTATTATCAGATTCAACCTTTACTGCATATATAGGTTCAATACCCGCAACAGCAGATGTAATTGGCAATGTAACAGCACAGCGGTATGTGCCAGCAGTAACACGCAGGTCGCGCTTATTGGCATCTCCATTACAAAACTATACCCACGCCCAATTACTTGATAATATTTTTATTACAGGTACAGGTGGTGTAACCAATGGTTTTGATGCTTCGCCAAGTAATGGTAATACTATTTATACTTACCAAGAAAGCACTGTTGGCGGAAGAGGCTGGAAGCCTATTACCAATATTACCAATACGCTAAACCCAGCACAAGGCGCAACAGTATTTGTGCGTGGCGACCGTAGCCTTACAAATTGGTGGAGTACTCCTTACCCAGCACAAAATAAAATTACATTGGACTTTGCAAATCAACCAATAAACAAAGGCAATGTTTCGCCAGTAATTACCTATACAAATACAGGATTTGTTGGCGATGATGGTTGGAATTTGATAGGTAATCCATATCCATCTCCAATTAATTGGCAAAATGTAAGCAAAACTAATTTGTCGCCATTTTATTATTCGTTTGATGTGGTAAGCGGCAGTTATGTAGCTGGTTTAGGTGATACATTAATAGCAAGTGGACAAGCATTTTTTGTACAAGCAACAGGAGCAAATCCTACAATAACTTTTACAGAAAATAGCAAATCAACAAGTGCACCACGCAATTATTTTAAATCATCAAACAGCAAAATGAATGTGCGCATGGTAAAAGATGCCTTTAATTCAGATTTGTTATCAATTGTATTTGCACAAGGAGCAGATAGCAATTTCCAGGCTATGGAAGATGCAATAAAAATGACCAACTCGGTGGTTAACTTCTCTTCAATGGTAAATAATGATAGCCTTCGTTTGCAATACAACACACGCCCACTGCTAACTAGTAATACAGATACCATTAAATTGTATGCCGATGCAGCCAATGGAACTTATAGTTTTAATTTTGATGGCATACAAACGGTAAACAATGCGTACTCGGTAATATTGCTTGATGCATTTACAAATAGTACAGTAAACCTTCGTTTGGTAAGCAATTACACATTTAGTATTACAAGCAGTGCCGCATCAAAAGGTGCTTCTCGTTTTAAAATTATTTTCACAGAAGTTGGTGCATTACCTGTTCAACTAGCATCGTTTGAAGGACAAAAAGTAGGTGTAGATGCAAAACTAAAATGGACAACCGCTAGCGAAAACAATAGCAATTATTTTGTAGTAGAACGATCGTTTGATAAAAAATTGTGGCAAGAACTTGGGTTAGTAAATGCAAAAGGAAATTCTTCGGTATTAAACGTATATGGATTTACCGATGTAAATGCATTTGAAACCCCAGCATTATGCTACTACAGATTAAAGCAAGTTGATAAAAACAATGCCAGTACCTACAGCCAAATTATAGTGTTAGATACTAAGGCAGCAAGCACAGAAATAGTAGTTTACCCAACACCAACACGCAACCTATTAAACATTAAAACGAATACAGAAAATGCCAATGTTTTAATAGAATTAAGCGATGCAATGGGTAAATTAGTGTTGCAAAAATCACTAGTAAAAAATGGTAATGAAGTACAACTAGATATGAGTGATTTAAGGGTTGGCGTTTACTTATTAAAATACACCGAAGATGGAGTTGTAACCATTAAAAAGGTAATAAAACAATAAGAAAATTCACTAGAGATAGCAATTATTAAAACCAAAAGCATAAAAAAGCAACGCAACTAAGCGTTGCTTTTTGTGTTTATAAAATATGCAGCATTAATAAACCCAAGTTTGTTTTGTATAAAAAATTGTAATATTGAGTACGCTTATTTATGAGTATGAAATTACAACAAATATTGCTTTACGCTTGCTTATTGTTGTTGTTAAAAACAAATGCTCAACAACCCCGATTTAGTAGAATTGGGTTGTCTGATGGGTTGTCTCAAAGCTCAATTTATTCTGTTTTTAATTGCAGCAAAG
>JAGPCI010000240.1 GCA_018058165.1 Bacteroidia bacterium | reverse complement strand
CCACCGTACCTTTTGATGGAACACCATATTTAATGGTTTTAAAAATAGACTTCACATCACCACCATGTAACCAATACTCATCTGTTAAGTTTGGTCCTACTTTACCTTCCCCTTTATCGCCATGGCAAACTGCACATTTTGCAGTATATATAGCAGCACCTTCAACAATTTTAGCTTTATCTGTTAATACGGTTACGCTATTTTCGTCAATTAAATTACCTGCTTTTTTAATGTATTCTTGTTTTGATATTTCGGCAACTTTTAACTCTGTTTGAAACTCTTGATCTTGCAAAGGGGCAGCATCAAACACATGGTAAGCCAATAAGTAAATAAATGCAGCGATGATTGTACCATAAAACAAAAAGTTAAACCAAACCGGAATAGGATTATTTAACTCCTTAATACCATCGTAATCATGCTCAAGTTCTATATCTTTTTCGGCTGATAAAGGCTTTAAGCTTAATAGTTTTTCCCAATAGCTTAACTCTTCACTCTCATGCTCAACAGGGTAACTACCACCTAAAGCTTCTACTTTAAGCATATAAACTACTTTTTGTAAAGTAAATACCAAAAGTAAAAGTACAACAAGAAGCACTGCCATTGCTGTAATTAACAAGGTTTGAGGATCAACTATAGGTGCGCCACTGTTGGGTTGCGCCATTGCAGCAGATGCAACTAACATCAATACTGCGGTTAATTTAAACTTATTCATACACGGATTTATTATTTATCAAGTGGTATATTTTTCATTTTGTTGATGTAGTCTTTATCGGCAGTAAATACCCACCATAATAAGCCTATAAAAAATAGCAGAAAAACAATTAGTGAGAAGATGAGATAACCATCAACACCTTGCACATTTCCTAAAAACTGTTTCATTATTTTAATTTTTTATACCACAGGTTAACTAAATTATAGCCTAATTAACCTGTGGCGATATTTAATATTATTTACTTGCTGTTTTTGATTTTTTAATATCAGTTCCCATACGTTGTAAGTATGCAATAACAGCTATTAATTCTTTTTGACTTTCAAGTGCAATACCTTCTTTTTTCAAGTTATCAGAAATGCCTTTTGCTTGATCCATTAATACTTTATTAGCATTATCAATTTCAAATTGAGTGTATGGAACACCAAGCGTTTTCATTGCTTTTAACTTACCAGTAGTTGAGTTTAAGTCTAAATCTTGGTCGGCCAGCCATTGGTATTTTGGCATGATACTACCAGGAGACATAGTTCTAGGATCTATCATGTGGTGGTAGTGCCAGCTATCTGGATATTTGCCACCAATACGCATTAAGTCTGGACCAGTACGTTTTGAGCCCCATAAAAATGGATGATCATAAACATACTCACCTGCTTTAGAGTATTCGCCCATGTAACGTTCTGTTTCGCTACGGAAAGGACGAATTTGCTGTGAGTGACAAACGTTACATCCTTCACGAATATAAATATCACGTCCTTGCAACTCAAGCGGAGTATATGGTTTAACACTAGCAATTGTAGGAATGTTAGATTTGATTAAGAATGTTGGAATCATTTCTACAGCTCCGCCAATTACAATCATTATAATAGCTAATACAGTAAAAGTAATTGGTTTTTTCTCTAACACTGCATGCCAAAACTCGCCCTTAACAAACAGTTTAGATTTTTCTAAAGCTGGTGCTTCTGCTGGCTCATTAGCAACAAGCGAACCTTGCTTAATGGTTTTAAAAATATTATAAATTAATACAATAAACCCAGTTAAATACAATGTACCTCCTATTGAGCGCAACACATGCATTGGTAAAATTTGGAGCGTAATTTTTAAGAATTCTGGGTATTGTAATGTGCCTTCTGGAGTAAACTCTTTCCACATTAAACCTTGCGTAAAACCACTTACATACATAGGTATTGCATAAAAAACTATACCTAATGTAGCTAACCAAAAGTGGGTATTCATTAATTTTTTAGAATAAATAGTAGTATTATAAATACGTGGTATTGTCCAATACAAAATAGCAAACGTTAATAAACCATTCCAACCTAATGCACCAACGTGCACGTGTGCTACAATCCAATCAGTAAAATGCGCAATAGCATTAACGTTTTTTAACGAAAGCAAAGGGCCTTCAAAAGTAGCCATACCATAAGCAGTAATACCAACGGCAAACATTTTTAAAATAGGTTCATCACGAACCCTATCCCAAGCACCACGTAAGGTTAATAATCCATTAATCATACCACCCCAACTTGGTGCAATAAGCATAATAGAAAATGCAACACCTACCGATTGTGCCCAATCTGGTAATGATGAATATAACAAGTGATGCGGACCAGCCCAAATGTATAAAAATATCAACGACCAAAAGTGAAGTATAGATAATTTGTATGAATATACCGGGCGACCAGCAGCTTTAGGTAAGAAATAATACATCATACCTAAAAACGGTGTAGTTAAGAAAAACGCTACCGCATTATGGCCATACCACCATTGTACTAATGCATCTTGCACACCAGCATATACAGGATAACTTTTTGTTAAACTTACTGGTATTGCAATTGAGTTTACAATATGTAAAACAGCAACCGTAACAAATGTGGCCAAGTAAAACCAAATTGCCACATACATTTGTTTTTCTCTACGCTTAATAATAGTACCAATCATATTAATACCAAATGCTACCCAAACAAGGGCAATCATAATATCAATTGGCCATTCTAGTTCGGCATATTCTTTTGACGTTGTGTAACCTAGCGGCAACGATATTGCAGCTAAAAGAATAATAATTTGCCATCCCCAAAAATGTATGCGGCTTAATAAATCGCTATACATACGTGCTTTACACAAACGTTGTAGCGAATAATAAACACCCATAAAAATTGCATTACCCACAAAAGCAAAAATAATTGAATTGGTGTGTAGTGGGCGAAGTCGCCCAAAGGTAGTGTACTGATTGCCGAGGTTTGCAGCAGGTTCGTACAATTGGATTGCTGCCCAAAGACCTACTATCATGCCCACCACACCAAATATGATGGTGGCAATAGCAAAGTCTCTCACAATTTTGTTGTCGTAATTAAATTTCTCGATTTGCATGGTATTAGTAATTGTTAAAGTTATTCATTTAAGTTTTTAATTTTTTTTTGATTTAGTTTTTTGTGTTTGGGGGTAATTCTGTATTGTTATTTGTTTTAGTTGTTGTTTTAGTTTTAGTTTTAGTTTTAGGTTCAATATCGTCAAATAAAATCCTTACTGATGGGGTGTAATCATCATCTAATTGGCCCGATTTTACCGACCAAATAAATGCGGCTAAAAAACCAAGCGCCATTAAAAAACTACATCCTATTAATATATACATTACGCTCATTGTAAGCCTCCTTTTTTTGCTAAATATGTTGTGGTTAATGTTGTAAATGCTATAACCGTAACCGAACTAATTGGCATAAGTATGGCGGCAATTAGTGGCGATAATGTGCCTTGTACGGCAAAACTAAGTCCAACAATATTATAAAGTAAAGATATTAAAAAACTAATATGAATTACCTTTAAAGTGTTTTTTGAAAATTTAAAAAATTTAGGCAAATTTAAAAACTCGTTGGCATCCATAATTACATCACTTGCTGGCGAAAAATGTGCTGTGTTTTCTGTTACCGAAATACCCACATGTGCCATTTTTAAGGCACCAGCATCATTTAATCCATCCCCTATCATCACTACTTTTTTATGTTGTTGTTGAAGGTTTGATATAAATTTTAATTTATCAGCAGGTGATTGATTAAACAATAAGTTTTGATTTTGAGTAAAATACTTCTTTAAATTTTCGCGCTCCTTGTCGTTATCACCCGATAATAAATATTGATTATACCATGGCGCCAATTGGTTTAATACCTCTTGCAAACCTTTGCGATAACCTTGCTCCATTTCAAAATAACCCAATACTTGGTTGCTTATGTTTATGTAAACACGCGTTGCTAAATTATTTTGGGGTTGATGCAAATTAGCCTGTACATAACTAGCTGAGCCAATTAAAACATCTTGATCATTTACAACCGCTTGTATTCCTTTTCCTATAATTTCTTGGTATGATTTAATTTCAACCAACTGTTGTTGGCCAATGTACTTTTTGATTTTTTGACTAAGCGGATGAATAGATTGTGCAACAATTGCTGCTACTATTTGTAGGTTTATTGGGGTTAATGGTTGGCCAACGTAATTTATGGTTGATGCAGATGGTTGAGTTAATGTACCTGTTTTA
>JAGPCI010000239.1 GCA_018058165.1 Bacteroidia bacterium | reverse complement strand
AAGCTCGCTAAGGATGTGCAAAAAGTGGGATGGTTTTAATGGTGTAAATAATAATCCCGAAGGGATGAGATTATTATAGAAAATTTGGGATGAAAATGTACGTCCCTGCTGGGGTCGTATATTTGCATTCATTGTTGTCCAATAAAAATTTAAAAGAAGGAAGTAATTAAACTCCCTTCTTTATAGTAATATTGATTTCGCTAAAAATTAAAATACTACTATGTACAAAACTAAACATTTTTTTGGAAATTCTGTTTTCCAATAGCTGATATCATTAATAAATTCCAACATTATTTCAGATTCGACAAAATCATACAATTCATTTCGCCAACTCTTATGAATTAGGTTTTCTCTTACTTTTACGACAAATACTGTTTGAATGTAAATTTGTGAATATGTTCCTGCAATATAATTTTTTATAATAATGTCAGCCCTTCGGTATTATAATTTTGTTTCCTTTAGAGGTTTAATCTCGAGGTGAAGTGTTTTTTTACAATTATTCCTTAAGGTAATTATGCACTAAGGAATATTCATGTATTTATGCACCTGCAAGCTAATTTTCCATTTAGGGTTTTGCTTTACATACTCAATAATTACAGGCAATACTTCTGCTGATTTATCCCACTCGGGTTGCAGGTAAAGCATACATTGGTTGTGTACTAATGCAGCGTGTTTTTCGGCCCACTCAAAATCACTTTTGTTAAATACCACAACTTTTAATTCGTTGGCTTTTGCAACCACATCAGCCAAAGGGGCTTTAAATTTTTTAGGCGAAACACAAATCCAATCCCACGAACCAGAAAGGGGAGAAGATCCTGATGTTTCGATATTGGTTTTTATTCCTTTGTTTTTTAATGCAATGGTTAAGGCATCCAATTGATGTAACAACGGCTCACCACCAGTGATTACAGCTAATGGAGCTTGAGCATCAACCACCCAAGTTACAATTTCATCAATGCTATATTTGGCATGTGCATCTGCATCCCAACTTTCTTTTACATCACACCAAACACAACCCACATCGCAGCCACCTAACCTAATAAAATAGGCAGCATGACCCTGATAAAAACCTTCACCCTGAATGGTGTAAAAGTGTTCCATTACAGGTAAGATATTAGTTAGGTTTGTATTGTTTGGGTTATTGCTCATTATTTTTTGTGATAGTATTTAAAGTTAATGCTGTTATTTATTATTTGCTTTTAACTGCATTAAGTGTGTTAAGTAACAATGCAATCCTCGTCATTGGGCCTACACCGCCTGGTACAGGTGTAATGTATGATGCTTTGTTAGCACATTCATCATAGTTTACATCACCTTTTAATTTATAGCCACTTTTGGTACTGTTATCTTCAACACGTGTAATGCCAACATCAATTATTACTGCACCTTCTTTTATCATCTCTGCTTTAACATAACCCGGTATTCCTACCGCTGCAATTACAATATCAGCCCTTTTAATATGCTCGTTAATATTTACCGTGCGGCTATGGCAAACAGTTACGGTGCAGTTTTTTTGAAGCATTAAAGCACTCATTGGTTTGCCAACAATATCGCTGCGGCCAATTACCACACAATGTTTTCCATTGGTTTCTATATTAAAATGCTCAATTAATTTTATTATTCCAAAAGGTGTAGCAGGTAAAAAACAAGGCATTCCCTTAAACATTAGGCCCACATTCATTGGGTGAAAACCATCTACATCCTTACGGTAATCAATGGTTTCGGTTACTTTGTTTTCGTTAATATGTTTGGGCAAGGGCAACTGAACTATTAGTCCATCAATGTTTGGGTTATTGTTTATTTTTTCAACTTCGGCTAAAAGTTGTTCTTCGGTAATACTTGCATCAAAACGTAAAACAGTACTATCAAACCCAACCTCTATACAGTCTTTTTCTTTTGCACCCACGTATGTCATACTTGCACCATCATTACCTACTAATATAGCCGCCAAATGAGGCGTTTTTTTGCCAGAAGATTTTAGTGCAATTACTTCATTTTTAATTTCTTCCCTAAGTTTTTTTGATACTTCGTTTCCGTTTAAAATTTGCATATTAATTGGTATTTTGGGTTGTAAGTAGATTACTTACTGCCTTCAATATTAATAGATTTTACGCTAATTTAGGTAATTATGTATGGTTAATTTATTGATGCAGCTTGATACTGTTTAGTAGTATTTTTACAGAATGATTATAATCAGTTAAATTAAATGACTGAAAAATAACAATTTAAAAAATAAAAGATATTCAGGTATTTTATTATTTAATTCACTTATTACCTTTGATTCCATAATTAATAAAAATTGTTTTCGCAAACTTGTAAATACGCAATAAGATCTATGTTTTTGATAGCACAACGCTCATCAGAAGGTAAGTATATTGGTATAAAAGAAGTTGCTGAGGGATTAGAAGCACCTCACCATTTTATAGCTAAAATATTACAAGATTTAACCAAACGAGGCTTTCTAACATCAGCCAAAGGGCCAAACGGTGGATTTGCTGTTACCGATGAACAAAAAACAGCAACGTTATATGATTTGGTGATAGCAATTGATGGGAACAAATTGATAACCTCTTGCTGCTTAGGCTTAAAAGATTGTTCGGAATCTAACCCTTGCCCAGTGCATTACGAGTATAAACCAATTAGAAAAAAAATAAATCAGATGTTAAATAATACCATAATTGGAGATTACAATAATGAACTTGCACAGAGCATTTTCTTTTTAAAAGATGTTTCAAAAGTAAAAATAGCACTTTAAAAGTATGCTTTTTTCTGACAAAAATACACAAGTTAAACAACACTGTTTCCATTGCGGAGACGAGGTAATTGATTTGATTACTTGTAACGAACAAGCATTTTGTTGCGTGGGTTGTAAAAGTGTGTACCAACTTTTATCAGAAAATAATCTATGTAGTTATTACGATTTAGAAAATACACCAGGTGTTACCCAAAGTAATCCAGTATTAGCAAGCGCTTATAATTATTTAGATGACGAAAAAGTAGCGCAGCAATTGTTACAATACCGCGATGATAAAATAGCTAAAGTTACTTTTTTTATACCAACTATGCATTGCAGTTCGTGCATTTGGTTGTTAGAGCATTTGTATAAAATTAACCCAAATGTAGCTTTGGCTAAGGTTAATTTTTTAAAAAAGGAATTACATGTAAGCTATAACCCTAATAAAACTAGTTTAAAAGAAATTGTGGTTTTGCTTAGTTCGTTAGGTTACGAGCCAGCAATTAGCTTAAACGATTTAGAAAAAACTGTAAAAAAAGATGATAGCCGTAAATTAAGTTACCAAATAGGTGTGGCTGGTTTTTGTTTTGGTAACATTATGCTTATTAGTTTTCCTGAATATTTTGGGCTTGATAGTTTTACCAAAGGCTCATTCTCTAAACTGTTTGGATACATAAACTTGGTATTGTCGTTACCCGTATTTTTATTTAGTGCGCAAGATTATTTTAAAGCAGCTTGGGGTGGTATAAAAAAGAAATTTATTAGCATTGATGTGCCTTTGGCTTTAGGGATTTTGGTAATGTTTGGCCGCAGCACTTACGAGGTAATTAGTGGCCACGGTATTGGTTGGTTTGATACCCACGCTGGTCTGGTTTTTTTTCTATTAATAGGAAAATGGTTTCAACAAAAAACATTTGATACTTTATCGTTTGAGCGTGATTACAAATCGTATTTTCCAGTAGCGGTTACAGTAATAAAAAACAACGAAGAGTTAACTGTACCTGTAACAGCTTTATCAATTGGCGATAGAATTAAAATTCGCAATAACGAGTTAATACCAGCTGATGCGATATTATTAAATGGAGATGCGCAAGTAGATTTTAGTTTTGTTACTGGCGAGTCGGACCCTGTTAAAAAAGTAATTGGCGAAATAATATACGCTGGTGGCCGCCAAAAAGGAACAACCATTGAATTAGAAATAAGTAAAAAAGTTTCGCAAAGTTATTTAACCCAATTGTGGAATAATGATGCGTTTGCAAAAAATGCTGCAAGTAGTATACAAAGTTTTCAGCAAACGGTAAGTAAGTATTTTACCATAGCGTTATTATTAATAGCATTTGGTAGTGCTATATTTTGGCTTTTTGTAAACCCAGCTTTAGCATTAAATGCATTTACAGCGGTGTTAATTATTGCCTGTCCTTGTGCTTTGGCCTTATCAAGCCCGTTTGCCTTGGGTACGGCCATGCGTGTTTTGGGTCGTAATAAATTCTACGTTAAATCGCCTGCTGTGGTAGAGCAAATA
>JAGPCI010000238.1 GCA_018058165.1 Bacteroidia bacterium | reverse complement strand
CCTGTTGTGCCTAAAAACTTAGCACGTATTCGTGTACAGTTATCAGCAGCACACCAACCACACCAAATAGATAAAGCCATTGCTGCATTTACTAAGGTAGGAAAAGAATTGGGTGTGATAAAATAAGTACGTGTTACTATATAGTTAAAGAGGTCGTTTTACTAGTAAAACGACCTCTTTTTGGTTTTGGTTGAAAGTCATCATCAAATCAACCCCACTTTTGAGCATTAATACAGATGGGTTAATTGTTCCTAAAAATCAGTACTCAGTTGTTTTTGTGGAGTCTTTAAAATTTTCCGAATAAAGTTCAAAGCCAAATTTTAGGCTACCACATTGGCTTTTTGCTTAGCTCCACTGGTTAAAATCAATCAACCTAACGAAATCCATAGAGACAAATACTGGCAATTAAATTGATGCTAATTAACATTTACGTAACATAGTATTGATACTACATTAACACAAGCATAACGTTTGATTAACTGCTTGCAAAAGCACAGGCTATACTTTTGTACCCAAGTATTAGTAATCAAACAAAGATGATAAAATCTGTACAAAAATTAGTGGCAACGGTATTAATGTTAACAATTGGGTTAGCAGCTTTTGCACAAACAGGAAAAATTACTGGAAAAATAATTGACAAAAAAACTGGTGAAGAGCTTATTGGTGTTTCAGTAAGCATATTAGGCACTTCTTTTGGGTCGTCAACAAACATTGAAGGGTCTTATACAATTGTTAGTTTAAAACCAGGCAAATACACTTTAAATGTTAGTTATGTTGGGTACATAAAAAAACAGTTAGTAGGCGTAGAGGTTAAGGCAAATGAAAGCACCGCATTAAATGTAATACTTGAAGAATCAACCCAATCGTTAAATGAAGTGGTGATACAAGCCGAACTAAGAAAGGAAAGTGCAAATGCCATGCTTATTGAGCAAAAAAGTTCCACTACTGTATCTGATGCAATATCTGCTGATGTAATTAAACGTTCTCCAGATAACTCTACTAGTGATGTAATGAAACGTGTGAGTGGAGCAACTGTACAAGACAATAAGTTTGCAGTAATACGTGGATTAAACGATAGATATAATTCTGCATATATTAATGGTGCACCATTACCAAGTACCGAAGCAGATAAAAAAGCATTTTCGTTCGATATTTTCCCATCAAACATGTTGGCCAATATGACGATAACAAAAACTGCCACACCAGATTTACCGGGCGATTTTACCGGTGGTTTAATTACTATTAATACCAAAGATATTCCTGATGAAAAATTTTTATCGTTTGGTGGAAGTTTAGGAATGCACTCGTTAACTACGTTTAATAGTGGCTATACTTACCAAGGCGGAAAAACAGATTGGCTAGGTGTAGATGATGGAACAAGGTCTATTCCAAGTAATGTATCTGGTCGCACACAATACGAAGCATCAAGTGTTGATGATAAATTTGCTTACAGCCAAAAGTTTAACGACAATTGGAGTTTAAATAAAGTAAACAGCTTTGCGCCTAACACTAATTTTCAACTATCGGGTGGTAATAAATATAAGTTCGGTAAAAAAAACGAGTTCGGTTTTATAACCTCTTTATCGCATAGCAATAGTTTTAGGTTTACGCCAGCTGAAAGAAATTTTTATGATGTAAAGGCTGGTAACGACCAATTGTATCATTATTACGATTCGGCTTACAAACGCGAAGTAATGATTGGAGTTATGGCAAACTTTGCCATGAAAATTGGTACAAACAATAAGTTCTTTTTTAAGAACGCTTACAACATAAATTCTGAAGATCAAACCATACAACGCTGGGGTAAAAACAATATGAATAACGACCCCGTTAATTACGAAAACAAAACGGCTTATTTATTTCAACAAAACTTATTTTTAACCAATCAATTGGGTGGCGAACACTTTTTGCCTACATCTAAAATAAAAATTAATTGGGTATTAAATTACAATAATATTAAACGCGATATTCCTGATTTTAGAAGATTTACCCGCTCAACCACCATGAATGATAATACTGGTGAGTTAAATCCATACACTGCCCAGCTTCAGTCAACAATTGATTTAACACAAAATGGTAGGTTATATACAAAATTAGGTGAGCAGCTTTATTCTGGCGGTGCCAATGTGCAAATACCTACTGAGTTTTTAAGCACTAAAAAAGTTAAAACCGAAATTAAAACAGGTGCATTTTACCAATTGCGCGAACGTAATTTTGAAGCAAGTGTATTTGGTCATAAATTAAATTATAACAATCCTGCTGCTGGCGATATCGTATTGCAAGATATCAGCACAATTTTTAACAAAGAAAATTTAATAAAAAATGTATTTTATATTGATGAGCGCGTAAATCCACAAGATAAATACAGTGCTAGTTCAACATTAACTGCGGCATATTTAATGGTTACAAATCGCATATTTGCACGCACAAGAGTTGTGTATGGTGTGCGTATGGAAACATACAATCAAAAACTTAATGCACTTGGTGCCGCAGGCGATACCATTAATATTGATAACACGGTTACTGATTTTTTACCTTCAATTAATTTAAGTTACGAGTTAACCGAAAAAACCAACTTACGTTTAGCTTATTTTAAATCGTTAGCTCGCCCAGAGTTTAGAGAGTTAGCACCATTTATTTTTTATGATTTTAATTTAAATATGGATGTAACTGGTACGCCTAATTTACAACGTACTTCTATTAATAATTATGATTTTAGAATTGAGCATTTCCAAGGTGAAGGACAGTTATTATCATTCTCGTTATTTTATAAAACATTTACCAATGCCATCGAACCTGTTTTTGATTTAACTGGTGGTGGAAGTTACCGATTAGGCTATACAAGTAATACCAATGCCATGAACGCAGGTGCCGAAATAGAAGTTAGAAAAAACTTAAAGGTGTTTGATAAATGGTTTGGTACTAAATTTATGAAAAACTTTTTGTTTACAACCAACTATGCCTACATACATAGCGAAGTTGATTTAGGAAACATTGCTGCTGCAAAAGCTAACACTGAAACAGCCAAGCGTCCGTTGCAAGGGCAATCAAATTATTTGTTAAACATGGGTTTAAGTTATACCGATTATAAAACCAATTTAACAGCAAGTTTCTTATATAATAAAGTTGGACGTAGAATTTTTGCGGTGCAAGAAATTAGTGGAGCATTTCCTAACGTTTGGGAAAATCCAAGAGATGTGTTAGACTTTAGTGTTTCTAAAAAGTTTTTCAAGAAATTGGATGTAAAATTAACCTTTGGCGATATACTTGCTCAAGACCTGGTTTTTTATCATGATAACAATAGTAACGGTAGTTTTGATGATGTTGGAGATGCAAAAAGAGCGCAAGTTGTAAACCAAAAGAAAAACGGAACACCTAGCGAGGTTGATGCAGCATCAAAAGAACTTACTACATTAGATAATGTGATTTACAGGTTTAAAATGGGCAGAACAATTTCGTTGGGAGTTAGCTATAAATTTTAAAATAAAACATAATGATTTAAGAAAGCTGGTGCATAATATGTATCAGCTTTTTTTATGTTAAAAGTTTAACCAAAGCGGGCACTGTTATTTTGTGAATAGGATTAACCACATCTGTTACACAGCAAACACGGTGTTATGCATTCGGCATTAAAACACACACACAGTAAGCACAGCTATTTTTTGTGATGTGTAAATATTTTCGGGCTTTACAATTTAACAACATTCAAGTAACAATGAGGCAAAGTAGCGGTACTAAGTTTGTCTAAATTTATAGAACAAATAAACATGAAAAAATCAGCTTTACTAGCAGTAGTAGCTTTGTTCTCGGGGGCAGTTGCCTTTGCCCAAAAAGCAAGAACAATAGCTGCAGGAGAGATTACTTCAAACACCACATGGTATAACGATACCATTTACACTTTAGATGGTTATGTGTATGTAAAAAACAATGCAACATTAACCATCCAACCAGGAACTTTAATAAAAGGAAATGCAGCCAATAAAGCATCATTAATTATTACACGTAATGGAATGATAAATGCGGCTGGTACAGCAACAGCTCCAATTGTTTTTACTTCATCAAAACCAAAAGGCCAGCGTGCCACAGGCGATTGGGGTGGTATTATTTTATTAGGTAAAGCACCTATTAACAGACCCGATTTAACCACAGGTCCATCTGTTACAATTGCAGCTAGCGAAGCTGGTGGACAAGTTGCTATTGAAGGTGATTTGGATAACGCAAATGGTGATGGTTTATATGGTGGAACCGATGTTAACCACAACT
>JAGPCI010000237.1 GCA_018058165.1 Bacteroidia bacterium | reverse complement strand
TTAAATAACAGACAGTTTAAAATACTTATAAAAAGGGGTTAGCATATAATATGTTAGCCCTTTTTTTATGGGGAAATAAGTAATCAATTAGAATTATAGGTTTAAATCTAGCTCTTTTAAAAGCTAACAATACCAGGCAAATCAACTTTCGCTTTTAAATGTTTAATAAAAGTGTATATATTGCTTGTGTAAACACTTTTCAATTTGAGATTATGAAAAAAATATACACCTCGTTATTACTTATGCTTACAATGCAAACAACATTTGCGCAACAAAGGTTAACACCAGAAATACTTTGGCAATTAGGCCGCGTTGGCAGTCCTAATATTTCGCCTGATGGAAAACAGGTTTTATTTGAAGTAAAAAACTTTGATATTCCAACCAATAAAGGCGCAAACACCTTATACATGACACCAACTGTTGGTGGTACTCCGGTAATTATTTTAAAACCAGAGTTAAATGCATTTAGTACAAGATACAGACCCGATGGAAAGCGTATTACTTTTATGAGTGCAAAGGATGGCGATGCCCAACTTTACGAATGTAATTTGGATGGCAGTAACATTATACAAATTACCAAAGTTAAAGGTGGTATAGAAGGTTACAAATATGCTCCGGCATTAAACAATTTAATGTACATAGCAAAAGTAAAATTGGATGAGATGGTTACCGAATCGTACCCAGATTTGCCGTTGGTAAAAGCCCGTGTTATTGAAGGATTGTATTACCGCCATTGGGATGCATGGAGTGATTACACCTATAATCACCCATTTATTGTGGGCTACCAAGATGGAGCAACAGTAGGAGAAGCAGTAGACATTTTGGGCGAAGAAAAATACCATGCACCTGAACCTCCTTTTGGTGATGAAAATGAAATGAGCTGGAGTGCTGATGGAAAAAAATTAGCATTTTCGTGCAAAAAATTAACAGGCACACCCAGTGCCGTAAGTACTAATACAGATATTTTTATATACAATATTGAAACAAAATCTTCAACTAATATTACCGAATTAAATAGCGGTTATGACAGAGAACCACAGTTTAGCCCTGATGGAAAAAAAATTGCATGGTTAAGTATGAGACGTGCTGGATACGAAGCCGACAAAAACCGTTTAATGGTTTATTATTTTGCATCAAAACAAGAAGTTGAAGTTACCAAAGAATTTGATTACACAACAGATGCATTTACCTGGGCTTTAAATGGCTCTCAATTATTTTTTATTGCAGAATATCAAGGAACAAAAAACATATTTACCAGCACCGAAAAGGTTAAAAAAAGCGGGGCTGAATACAGTGAAGTAAAACAAATTACAAAAGGCGACAACGATTATTCTAGCATTAGTATTGCAAGTACAGAGAAGGCATACACCTTAATTGGGGCACGCCAAAACATGAATAACCCAACAGAGTTATTTAACATACAAAAAAATGGCGAGGAGAAACAAATTACATTTATTACACAACCACTTTGGAGCACGGTAAAACAAGGTAAAGTAGAAAAAAAATGGATTACAACTACCGATGGAAAACAGATGTTAACTTGGGTTATTTATCCGCCAGATTTTGACAGCAGAAAACGTTACCCAACTTTATTGTATTGCCAAGGTGGCCCGCAAAGTATGGTGAGTCAATTTTTTAGTTACCGTTGGAATTTTCAATTAATGGCAAATAGTGGTTACATAATAGTAGCACCAAATCGCAGGGGTTTACCCGGTTTTGGCACAGAGTGGAATGATGCAATAATTGGTGATTATAGTGGCCAATGTATGAAAGATTATTTGAGTGCAATAGATGAAGTGAGCAAAGAAACTTATGTGGCAAAAGACAGACGTGCAGCAGTTGGTGCAAGTTTTGGCGGATTTAGTGTGTATTGGTTAGCTGGCAATCATCAAAAAAGATTTAAAACATTTGTGGCACATTGCGGTATGTTTAACATTGAAAGTTGGTACGGTTCTACCGAAGAAATGTTTTTTGCCAACAACGATAATAAAGGTCCATATTGGCAAGCACCACGCAGCAGAAACTACGATAACTCGCCCCATAAATTTGTACAAAACTGGGATAGCCCAATATTAGTAATACATAACGAAAAAGATTTTAGAGTTCCATTAGGCCAAGGTCAAGAAGCATTTAATGCTGCACAACTTAAAGGTTTACCAAGTAGGTTTTTATATTTTCCTGACGAAAACCATTGGGTAACCAAACCGCAAAACTCTATTTTATGGCAACGTGTTTATTTTGAATGGTTAGATTACCAACTAAAATAAACCTTTACTTTACTGATTTAATAAAAGCTATTTTGTAAAAACTTTTCTTGTGATGAGTTAGTTATTACAAAATAGCATTAAATATTTAACCCTTTTTAAATTGTGCACATTTAAACAATGCATTAATAAAAACATTATTTATGAGAATAAAACTGCAATTAATTGGTGTACTTATACTACTTGTAGCCATTGGCACTTTAGATTTTTCGTGCAGTGAGCCAATTAAACAAACCTATACCGACACGTTAAGCTACCAAACCAAAACACTACAACGGGTTTACCAAAACTGTAATCTCGATTCGGCCAATTGCACGCATATTACATACAGTTATCCCGATTTTAACGATAACTCAACCACAGCAAAAGAATTAAATAAAATTATAGCTGATGTATTTGGAGTAACTAAAAATTTAACTTTAGAGCAAACCCAGTTTACCTTTATGTCAGAATACGAAGCATATGTTAAGGAGTTTAAAAACGAAGCTGCAACATGGTATAGCCAAACCAACATTTCAGTACCGTTTCAAACCAATAATGTAACATGTATTAGTGTAGAAATGGACGATTATACTGGCGGTGCGCATGGTATGTTCTCAACAATTCATACCAATTTTTTTAAACCTAAACACGAAGTTTTAACACTAAAAAAGATATTTAACGACTCGAGTTTAAGCGAATTATTAACAATTGCCGAAGCTGATTTTAGAACCGCAAACGAATTAACACCTGAAGATGATTTTGATGAAGTAGGTTTTTGGTTTAAAGACAATCAATTTCACCTAAACGATAATTTTATATTAACAGCAGAAGGTATAACTTGGCTTTATAATCCTTATGAAATTGGCCCTTATTCGCAAGGAACCATAGAGTTAAATGTGAGCAAAAACGAATTATTACCCCTGCTTAATGAGCAATATAAGTTGATGTGGGAATAAATCTGACAAAACTTTTATTGATTACAATTGTTAGTTAACTACCTTGTAGCCTTTAAATAGTTTAAAATTTTTAATTTTTGCAATAAATTACAATGAACCAAAAACAACAAGTTAAGTTCGTTCCAAAACATAAATCTCCATTTTTTTCGGTTTTAAAAACCAGGGTTGATGAGTACTTTAATCAGCAACAAAAAAGTAAATACGCTAACACTACCATGGTGGTAAAAACAGCCGTTTTACTTAGTGGATACATTTTACCTTTTGTAGCGTTATTATATTTTACACCATCACTTGGCATATCGCTTTTACTTTGGTTTGTAATGGGATTAAGCCTCGCAGGCATTGGTATGAGTGTAATGCACGATGCAAACCATGGTGCTTATTCGGCCAACAAAACTGTTAATTTTTTAATGGGCCATACCTTAAACTTAGTTGGTGGAAGCGTATTTAATTGGAAACTACAGCACAATATTTTACACCATACCTACACCAATATTACGTATATAGATGAAGATATAGAAGACCGATTGGTTTTAAAGTTTTCGCCACATACTAAGGTAAAATGGTTTCATAAATTTCAATGGATTTATGCCATGTTTTTTTATGGATTATTAACTTTTTATTGGGTGCTTGCTAAAGATTTTATTCAGTTTGCACAGTTTACTAAAAGTGGTGTAAACTCGGGTAGCAAAAGCGAAAACAACAGCATTTTAATTAGAATTATTTTTATAAAACTGTTTTACTTTTTAGCTGTAATTGTAATGCCTATAATGGTTTTTAATATTCCTGTATTACAAATACTAAGCGGATTTTTGTTGATGCACTTTGTGGCAGGTATTGTTTTAACTACCGTATTTCAGTTGGCACATACGCTTGAACAAACAGCACATCCAATGCCTGTAAATGGTATTATCGATAACGATTGGGCAATTCATCAACTTAATACAACAGTTAATTTTAGCCGTAATAGTAAAATATTAAGTTGGTACATTGGTGGGTTAAACTTTCAGGTAGAACATCATTTGTTTCCTAAAATTAGTCATGTACACTACCCTGCCCTTTCGCATAT
>JAGPCI010000236.1 GCA_018058165.1 Bacteroidia bacterium | reverse complement strand
GCCATTCAGACACTACAATATTGTTAGTTTCAACACAGTATTTATACACTTGCCAAGCAATGCCTTTAAAAACAAAGGCAGATATAAAAACGTTTGTATCTAAAATTATTTTTATTTTATTATGATACAGCAACATAAATATCTTCTTCGGTTTTAAAGCCCTTTTTAGCTGCCAATTGCTGTAATTGAACTTGCATTTGTGCTAACTTATTGAGGTAAAAGCGTTTTTCCAACACATCAATTATCCACTCGTTAGTAGCCATTGATTGTGCTTGGGCATCAGTATTTATTTGTGTTAACAATTCTTCGTTTAATTCGAGGGTTATTGTTGGCATAAAAATATTGATTTAGTTATTGGGGTGTTAAACAGGTCTTTATATTCGCTTTATCCTTTTAAATACATTTAAACAGCATCTTTTGTTTATTCTAAACAAGTTTGTTTTAGTGCATTTCTAACACCAAAAGTATTGTCCAAAAAGCACAAAATACAAATATTAAAAGCTAATTCTCGATGGTTCTTTTTATCTTTCACAAATATTTTTTACACATCAGAGTCGTTTATGCCACACAAAGTTACATCATTTTATTTAGATTGCCAAATTTTTTTTTACTCATGCAAGTAAAATCTAATAAAACTGTTTCGGTGCAACTAGTCATCAACACACACAATTAACTACCTAAAGTGCTTATGTGGTTATTTAGAGGTGTTTAATACCTAATTAACACAACAATAATACACAATTAAGGTTCAAAAAGGGGTATTTTAGCATTTTTTGTTGTAGTTTTGCGGCTTTATTAAGACACAAACAAGCAAATAAAGCACTTATTTTAGCGTTTTTTAACAGTCATTATAATGTCAAAAAATCAAGAACGAATTATTTTAGTTACCAACGACGATGGTATTACGGCAAAAGGCATTTCGGCGCTTATAGAAATAGCCAAAGAGTTTGGGCGCGTAGTGGTAGTTGCCCCCGACAAAGCCCAATCGGCGATGGGTCATGCCATTACCATTAACCAGCCTTTGCGCCTAACCGAAGCCCATATTTTTGAAGGTGTAGAAGCCTACGCCTGCTCGGGTACGCCCGTAGATTGCGTAAAATTGGCTATTGATAAAGTATTACACCGCAAACCCGACCTTTGTTTGTCGGGCATCAATCATGGTTCAAATGCATCTATAAATGTTATTTACTCGGGTACTTTATCGGCTGCCATGGAGGCGTCGTTGCAGCACATACCCGCCATTGGTTTTTCGTTGGTTGATTACCATTACGATGCCGACATGAGTGCTGCACAACATTTTGGACGTCAGATTATTGAGCAGATGCTAACAAAAGGTGTGCCGCAATACCATTTATTAAATGTAAATGTACCAACTTTGCCTATCGAAAAAATAAAAGGCATACGCATTTGCAGGCAAGCATTGCAGTCGAAATGGGTAGAAAGTTTTGATGAACGACAAGACCCACAGGGCAGAAATTATTATTGGTTAACTGGCGATTTTTTGACCGAAGACGAAACACCCGATACCGACCTTTGGGCATTGCACCATGGTTATGTGTCGGTTGTACCTGTGCAACACGACCTAACTGCCTACGACGACATCCAGTTTTTGAACAATAATTGGCAGTTGTAAAAAAATGGTAAAATAACTTGGTAAAAGCAATGGGAAATTGGGAAAAATAAAGATATGTTCTTATGACGGCTGGTTATGCCTTTAAAGCTGAGACAGGTTATATAATACCCTTAAACGAATAAGCTAGCAAATGGGGAAGTTCACCACCTGTTAAGCCCAAACCAGGTGACACAACAAGGTGCAAACGTTGTCCTGAATTTATTATACAAGGACAATATGATAGCCCAGTTCCCCATTCATATTCCTACAAGCACCAAGGTAGTAAATCCTATAGGTAATGAACTGGTACCTCAATAAAATACTGTTCGTACTTTTTTTGAAAAAATATATTAAAAAAATACAAAATGACATTTCTATTTAGACACCTATTGCTTGTATTTATAAATATATTACTATATTCTTGTCAAGCACGAAACAATGAACAAGAAAAAATTACTACTATAAATGGGTATAAAACCCTATTTTATTCGCAAAATGGCGATACTCTTTTGAAAGCAAAATATTTTGCTTTTAAGGATGATATACCTTTTTACAAATATTTTTCAGAAAACAATTATGATTGGATTTGTAGAAAAGAATTTAATTATGAAAATAATTCCGCATTAATAGTGCAGTATTATCCCGATTCTGTTTGTCGTAATTTCTATGTACCTCTTACAATCGAATTAAAAAAACAACTCCTTTTTAAAGAAGATGATTGTTTTTCATACGATTACACTGAGAAAATTGATGCAGATATTATTTTTGATAAACATGATATTATTAGACAATATGACTTAAGAGATACAGAAGGATCTCTTGTTTATAGAGCTTTTTGTGATACTGAAGGGTATATAACTAACGATGATCCAAATAGCATGGCTGTTAATTGCTATATTGAAAAATCAGGCAGTATTTACAATAAGGATACAATTTACATAGAAAGAGGCGATACCATATCTCTAGTAGAATTAAGGATTCTTAATTTTAATAAATACAGCATATCGTTAAAATTAGAATACATTGTATCGCCAGAATCAACAGCAAACAGCTATAAAAACACTAACATTCCAGTTATTGTTGATAGAAAAGAATTATCCAAATACAGAATATTAAATAAAATACATTTTAAAGAGAAAGGCACTTTTCAATTTATAGATAAAGGAACTCTAAGTTTAAGAGATTCTATTGTGAAAAAGTACAATTCATACTCCCCCATTATAATAGTGAAATGAGCGTACAGTGAAAAAATTGCTTTTTTGTGTTATTTAAAAAAAATAAAATATTATACATATAGCGGCTACCTAGTTAGAGGTTGAGATGATCCGAATCGCCCCCATTCTAACACACCTAGTAAAACAAATCCAGATGCAAAAGAAAAATAATATATATGAAATATTTTTGTTCATTTATTTTTGCTTTTTTTTAAATTGTCAAAAATCAGACTACTATACACAAAAAATACCAGTTGAAGATGGATACAAAGAATTATTGTACAAAAGAGGAACTATTGATACCTTATTAAAAGAATCTGTTTTTTTGAAAGAATCTCACACTCCTTTTTTTTTACATCACACAAAAGAGTATAATTATGAAGATAGTTTAATACGTTTAAACTATTACCAACCTCTATCTGACCCTGTGTTGCAGGGAGCCGAATTTTTCGTCACTATGCGTACCGAATTTAAAAAAGAACATGCGTTAGTTAAACCCGATATAGCAAGCTATACTACCTACGATAATTCTGAAAAAGTAGATGCTGATATTCTTTATCGTTTACAAACGGGAGATTTATATGCCTATACATTACGTGATACGATAGGTGATGCTTTATTTCGGATATATTTTTATGAAGATGGACGGATAGAAGAGACAGGTTTTGCCACAGCATTGGATTGCCCTATTACAAAAGTTAAAACCCTAGATACATTAAATGTATTGAATTATCATGTAAATAACATGAAAGGTTATAATTTTGATATTGAGTATATATATCAAAGCCCACCTAATGTTAAAGAAGAAGTACTACTTTACAAGGAGGAAATAACACCTTATCGTACGCTATGTAAATATGTATTCCCTAAAATAGGTTCATACATTATTGAATCAGATGGTTATTTAATGAAATCGGATAGTCTTATAAAAAAATATCGCTGTGGTTGCAAAATAGACGTTATAAAATAATCACGTTTTATATTGCACAAGGCAAACGTATTAAAAAACAAGACCTAACTGTTTTGAAAGATAATTATGTATAAATAGTTGTTTGACAACTACGAAAAAATCTATTTTTTAAAATATGTGGAATAAAAAACACATGCTAAGTTTTTTCACTTATAAAAAACTAATTATCAGCTTATTGCAGTTTTAATGCGTTTGCCCTGATTAATGTGAATTAATTTTGACAACTTCCTACTCCCCCACCCTAACCCCCAACAATTAAACCCCTACGGCATATTGCAGGTAGGGCGTAGCCGTAATGCGGGGGGTACAAGGTAATTTACTACCCAATAGAATGAAGATGAATGTTGCCACTAAAAGTGAAATGCCTAATACAACTATTCCACCTCAAAATTAAAATAACATGTTGCTATCATTATTTACTTTACTGTGCTTAATATCAATAACGTTAATTATTATTTCTTTCGTAAGTACAGCTTG
>JAGPCI010000235.1 GCA_018058165.1 Bacteroidia bacterium | reverse complement strand
ACGTGGCATCTTTAAAAGTCTTATTAAAAATTTCTGAAATTAAACTTGGGTTAGGCCGAAATTGATCACTCGATTGATTAATTAAATTAGTAACATATAACGTGTTTTGTGTGGCATTTAATAGGTATAAATCGTTTCCTACTATTTTAGATTTGCGTTGGACTTCAGGCTTGTATCCTATTTTCACGGTGTCACCATCTTCAAAAGAAAAATTATTTAATGTGTCAATGTTTGCGTTAGTACCTTTAGGATGTATACCTGATAAATATTGATTATTTGTAAATACACGAACAAAATTTTGCGATTTGGTAGAAAAAATCTGGTACAAACTATCTGAAACTTCAATTTTATAATTGTTCGAAACATTGTTCAAGCTAAACAAATAGTTACTGCATGTAACACAATCGTTAAAGTTTGGTGCAATTTTTATTTCAAAACTGCTTGAATGCACTACATTATTAATAAATAATAATGCAAAAATTATAAGGTTTTTCATAATTTAAAATAGGCTAGTTTTTTAACATTAGTCTTTAAATTTACATTGCAAAAAGTAGTAGCATTCTTTGTAAATCGAATTTTAAATGTTTTATTTATATATCCTAATGTTTTTTTAGGGGGGGGTAATTGCTTGATAATAAGCAACAAAATTTACTTCGATTCACTAGACCTGATAAACAAAACCAATTTAGGCTTTTCGGGCCCAACTATACTTGAAAAAAGAGGTGAGAAATTGGTTTATTTACTTGAAGTAACTGCACAAAGCAAAGACAGTTTTAACCTTTTATTTAACATGAAGTAGTTGTATCCTATAAATGTAAAGTGATTTTTTTAATCGTTAAGTATTTATTCGATTATCTTAAACCCAAATTAATCAATAGAAGATTTGAAAAATCGAACTACTTGATTTAGTTGGGTTAATCCCGTGCCGAAGCCTCGGCATAGAAAATGTTAGCAGTTTTGCATAAAACTGATTTACAGTTTCTTTATCGATTATGCATTTCCAATGCGTAATTTGGGTTAATATTGCAGCATTATATGATGGAACGGGTTTACAAAGCAAGGTATTTTGATGGACACTCAAGTAGCCCAAAAACGGTAGATGTTACTTGGGTTGAAGCTGAATGGCACATACAATTTTATGATAACAATAACGAGTTAGTTAAGTTTATTTGGCAAACTAATCACATCAAACAGCTACATATAAGCAATGGTATTTTAAGTGTTAAGTATGGCGATATTTTTCCGCAGCCACAATTAGATATAACCGACCAAGATTTTATACAACGGTACAAACAAGCATTTCCGCAGTCGTTTTTTAAGCGGTTTAATGTATCAACTGCAAGTATAGTTGCCACCGCAATAGTGTTTTTGGTTGCTTTAATTTGGGCATCTTATGTTTGGTTTTTACCTGCATTAGCAAATTACGGTGCCAAAATTTTTCCTAAAAAGTATGAGATTGAATTAGGCAAAAAAATGTACGCGGCCGTGCTTCAAAACGAAGTTATTGATACAGCAAAAACACAATCTATTAACCAGTTTTTTAACCAACTTAAAATAGAAAAAAGTTATCCTGTTAAAATTACTGTTGTTAATAAAAATGTAATAAATGCTTTTGCAATGCCTGGTGGCGGTATTGTGGTGTATGATGCTATTTTAAAACAGATTAACTCTGCTGAGGAATTGGCGGCATTATTGGCTCACGAGTACTCGCATGTGGAGTTAAAACATGCTACACGAAATATTTTTACCACACTTTCTGGGTACTTATTGCTATCGGTTATTTTTGGTGATATGAGTGGAGTAGGAGGTATGTTGATTGAAAATGCAAATCAATTACGCAACCTAAGTTATAGCCGAAAGCTAGAAACAGAGGCCGACAATAGTGGTTTATTGATATTAAAAAACAACAACCTTAATGCAAAAGGTATGATTGCATTATTTGATGTGCTTAAAAAAGAAAGTGATGCTGCCGAAGTAAACGAGATGGTAAGCACACATCCAGATTTGGATAAACGTATACTTAATGTTGAACAGTTTATTAAAGATAACCCCTATAAAACCAAACAAAACGATTCGCTTAACTTGTATTTTAATCAACTAAAAAATAATAGTAATTGGAATGAGTAGTGATAATTTGGTTGCTTTAATTACAAATACTGCATTAAAACTTGGGGAGTATTTTGATGATGAACAATTGGCTAAAGCCACCTCGCGCGAGCAGTTGCATCAACAGTTAACCCAGCTAATTATATATTTATTACTACACAAAATGGAGTTGTTATTACAGGTTTTATACAGGATTGATGTGTTTGAAAAAGACACCAAAGCGGCATTTGCTCAAAACAACCCACAATTAATAGCACCCATTTTAGCCAATTTGATAATTGATAGGGAGTTAATAAAGGCAGAAACTCGTTTAAAGTACCGTAATCTTTAATATGACACAAAACGCTTGTTTGCACAAGTTTCTATAATTAAGTTTGCACCTTAATTTTTTAATAAAGTAAATGATAATTGTAGTATTTTTAATTGCGCATTGGTACATCTCTTTGTTTTGCCAAACGTTTTATTTACACCGCTATTCTGCACACAAAATGTTTACCATGAGCCCTTTTTGGGAAAAAACTTGGTACATTCTTTCTTGGGTTACGCAAGGCACATCATATTTAAATGCACGTGCTTATGCTATTTTACACCGTATGCATCATGCATACAGCGATACTGAAAAGGATCCACACACACCACATTTTTTTAAAGAAGTATTCACTATGATGTGGCACACACGTAGTATATACAATGGCGTGTTGCACGGCACTTTAAAAATTGAAGATAAATTTGATAAGAATTTCCCTGTTTATCCAGTAATTGATAAAATTGCCGATAGCTGGTTTTCACGCTTAGGATTTGCTGCATTTTACATTGGTTTTTATATTGCTTTTGCTACTTCGCCTTGGATGTTTTTATTGTTGCCAATTCACTTTTTAATTGCTCCTATTCAAGGTGCAGTTGTTAATTGGGCTGGACATAAATACGGTTACCGTAATTTTGATGATGAAAAAGATCATTCTAAAAACACATTAATTATTGATTTTTTAATGCTTGGTGAGTTGTTTCAAAATAACCATCATCATGCCGGTGCTCGTCCTAATTTTGCAGCTAAATGGTGGGAGTTTGATCCAGTTTATCCATTCATTAAATTATTTGATGCAATAGGAATGATTAAATTGATACCAATTAAATCAACCCAGAAAAAATATTAACATTTAAAACGCCTTTCAAATTTTTGAAAGGCGTTTTTTTTGAGTGTTGTTCAATCAGCCGCTACGATAAATCTCTTTGCTTTCATAGCGGTCAACAATAACTCAAACATTAAAACAAAATATACCTAACCCCAACAATTAATCTTCGTGCTTGTAATGGTGCGTAGTTATAACTTGGGTCAAACGTGTAACCATTTGGGTTATCAATATTCACTCGTTTATCAAACGGGTCGAATGCACGCATAATTGGGTTTTTAGGCATAAAATTAAATATATTTTTTATGCCAGCATATACTTGTAAATTGGTTTTAATTTTTTTGGTAAACTGTATGTTTTGTAGTGCAAACCATGGCGAATACTCGGGCCTAAAATCATTAGGTAAAATTGGTAAACGCATGGGGCTATATACTTGTCCAGTGTAATCAATGGTAATATTTGCTTTACGTAAAGTGTAACTTAACTGAAAAGTTCCACTAAATTTTGGTGCATGTATTTGGGTTGATTTTTCATCAAAACCAAAGCTATTTTTTTCTACTTTAAACACATCCATTAAGGTAGCACCTACATTAACTTTTAAAGCGAAACCAAAAGTTGCATCAGCATTTAAACTTAACCCTCTACTAATGGAGTATCCATTTAAGTTATCATAAATAATTTTGGTAGGGTCGCTATCAAAATCAGCAATAATGCGGTTGGTAAAATACGTGTAAAAGGCAGTTGCATCAAATGTTACAAAGCCTTTTCCTTTACTCATAAATTTGGTATAATTAAGGTTTCCGTTCCAGCTTTGTTCTGGTTTTAAAGCCGATTTTATAACAACCTCACGTGCTCCAGATAATGCCGCATGATCTTCGGTAAATAAATTTACTACCCTAAATCCGTTGCCAATACTTAGCCTAATTGTGTTAAATTTATTAGGCTGTAATTTGTAGTTAATTCTGGGCGAAACAATAGAACCATGTTGATTGTAATAATCGTAACGTGTGCCTAAAAGTAATGTTTGGGTTGATGTTAATGTGATTTCATC
>JAGPCI010000234.1 GCA_018058165.1 Bacteroidia bacterium | reverse complement strand
AGTATAAACTTACCACGAGGTTGGATAGCAGAATTAAAATCAGAGAACGATGAAATTTACTTACAAAAAAAAGGAGATGAACAAAGTGTATCGTTCTTTGTACAACCATTGAAAACGGCTGGTAGTTTTAAAGAAACCGAAACAACATTTATTGTATCAGCCGAAATAGATGGCATTGAATACACCAAAGGCATCAAAGAAATAAAGTATGATCACATTCCTATTCAAACCTTATTTCCTGAAGCTGAAGTAAAATTGGTGAAGTTAGATATTAAAACCAAATCGAAACGCATTGGCTACATTCCGGGTGCGGGCGATGAAGTGCAAGCGTGTTTAAGTCAGCTTGGTTATGAAGTAACAACCTTAACCGATGATAAATTAGCGAGTGAAAATTTGAGTCAATACGATGCAATTATTACTGGAGTTCGTGCATACAATACCAATGATAAATTACCCATTTACAAACAAAAACTAATGGGTTATGTGGCTGCTGGTGGAAACATGATTGTGCAATACAATACCAACAGTTGGGCTGGCCCTTTAAGTAAAGATATTGGTCCGTACCCTTTTAAAATCACACGCGATAGAATTACAGATGAAACAGCAAAAGTGGTGATGGATTTACCTAATCATGCGGTGTTTAATACACCTAATAAAATTACCGAAAAAGATTTTGATGGTTGGATTCAAGAGCGCAGTATCTATCATGCAAGCGAATGGGATAGCAACTATGTGGCTCCAATTAGCATGGCCGACCCTAACGAAAAATCAAACAATGGTGCATTAATTATTGCAAAACATGGCAAAGGAAATTTTGTTTACACAGGCTTCGTGTTTTTTAGAGAATTACCTGCTGGAGTTCCGGGAGCTTATAGGTTGTTGGTAAATTTAATTGAACTTGGAAAGTAAAAAATTAACTATAGCGCGTTTAACCACAAGGTTCACAAAGAGAAGACACGAGGAACACGAGGTGCTTATACCTTGTGAACTTTGTGATAACTTAGTGTACATTGTGGTAAAATCTTCTCTTCACTATGAAAACAAACATTTACACAGAAAATGAGTTATTAATGGGAAATTATCTTAGTGTGCTTCGTGAAAAACTTTGTGCCCTTTGTGGTAAAATCTTCTCTTCACTATGAAAACAAACATTTACACAGAAAACGAGTTATTAATGGGAAATTATCTTAGTGTGCTTCGTGAAAAACTTTGTGCCCTTTGTGGTAAAATCTACTCTTCACTATGAAAACAAACATTTACACAGAAAATGAGTTATTAATGGAAACTTATCTTAGTGTGCTTGGTGAAAAACTTTGTGCCCTTTGTGGTAAAATCTACTCTTCACTATGAAAACAAACATTTATACAGAAAATGAGTTATCAAAAATAGTTTTTGATGCCGCGCTTAAGGTTCACAAGGCTCTTGGACCCGGATTACTCGAGTCTGCTTACCAAGAGTGCCTTTACCATGAATTAAAAAAATCGGAATTACTTGTTCAAAAAGAAAAAGCATTGCCTTTAATTTATGAGGAAGTAAAACTAGATTGCGGTTATCGATTAGATTTAATTGTTGAAGACAAACTTATTATCGAAGTAAAGTCAGTAGACGCATTAACCGACATACATTTAGCGCAAGTTTTAACCTACCTAAAACTCTCTAATTGTAAACTTGGTTTACTAATTAACTTTAATGTTTTACTAATAAAAGATGGAATAAAACGAGTTATTAATGGAAACTTATCTTAGTGTGCTTGGTGAAAAACTTTGTGCCCTTTGTGGTAAATCTAACCAAACTAAGCATTCATAACTCAAAACTAATAACTCAACACTAAAATGAGCCCTATAGATTGGATTGTACTTATTATTACCCTAATTGCCGTAATTGCATACGGAGTATATAAAAGCAAGCACGAAAAAAATTTAGACAGTTATTTTAAAAGCAATAACTCCATGAGTTGGTTTTTGATATTGCTTTCTATTATGGGTACACAAGCCAGTGCCATTACCTTTTTATCAGCACCAGGGCAAGCTTATACAGACGGAATGCGTTTTGTGCAATATTACTTTGGTTTGCCTTTAGCTATGGTAGTGCTTAGCATTACATTTGTTCCCATTTACCACAAACTAAAAGTATATACTGCTTACGAGTATTTAGAACAACGTTTTGATAACCGAACCCGAACATTAACTTCATTATTGTTTTTAGTTTCTCGTGGATTATCTACAGGAATAAGCATTTACGCACCATCAATTATCTTATCATCATTAATGGGATGGAATATATACATCACCAATTTAGTAATGGGTGGCGTATTGATTATTTACACCATTGCAGGTGGTGCAAAAGCAGTTGCTTACACCCAAATGCAGCAACTGTTTATTGTATTTATAGGTATGTTTTTAGCTGGATACATGTTGGTACATTTATTACCCGATGGAGTTGGTTTTACAGATGCATTGCAAGTAGCTGGCAAAATGGGCAAACTAAATATATCGAAACTAAAATTGATGTAACCGACAGTGCTTGGTGGAAAGATAAATACAATATTTGGAGTGGTGTAGTTGGTGGTTTTTTCTTAGCCCTCTCCTACTTTGGTACCGACCAAAGCCAAGTGGGGCGATACCTTACAGCCAAAAGTGTTAAAGAAAGTCAGATTGGATTATTAATGAATGGCTTGGTGAAAGTGCCTATGCAATTTTTAATTTTATTGATTGGCGCTTTGGTGTTTTCGTTTTACATGTTTTACAATGCACCTATATTTTTTAATGAAGCACAATTAAATAAATCGATAAAAAACGAAACGTATGCCAATAATATACAAGCCCATCAACTTAGTTACGATTCGTTAAATAAAATATCGCAAGCACAAACCAACCAACTTGTAGCTGCCATACATGCAAAAGATAACAGTCAAACTACTATAATTAAAGATGAGCTTAAACAAACCCTTGATTTAAAACAAGACGTTAGAAACAATGCCTTAACCTTAATAAAAGAAGCCGACATAACAGCAGATACCAACGATACCAACTACATATTTTTGTATTTTGTTACCCATAATTTACCCAAAGGTTTAATTGGGTTATTAATAGCTGTAATATTTTTAGCTGCTTGGGGAAGTATAGCAGCGGCATTAAATTCATTGGCCTCATCTACAGTAATAGATGTGTACAAACGACTTTGGGTAACCAACCAAACAGATGCACATTATTATGCTGCTTCGCGCTGGATAACCTTATTTTGGGGTGTATTTTGTATAGCCACAGCCATGTTTGCATCACAGCTGGGCAGTTTAATAGAAGCAGTAAACATATTGGGAAGTTTATTTTATGGCACCATGTTGGGCATTTTTGTGGTAGCATTTTACATGAAAAAAATTGGTTCGAGGGCTGTATTTTATGCTGCATTAATTGCCGAAGCTGGAGTAATTACTGTTTACATAGCCAACATTGTTTCGTTTTTATGGCTTAATGTAATTGGTTGTTTATTGGTAATGATGTTTGCCTTTGCCATTGAAAAACTAACTCCAAAAACCAAAGAAATTGTTTCTTAAATTAAGTACTGTTTACATTCACAAATAAACACCATTGCTTCTTTTACCTTTTAAACCAAAAGTTTTAAACACCAGATTTTTGAGTGGTAAAAATTAATATATTTGATTTTTTATGCGTGAAATTGTTGGAGGGATGAAGTAGGTTGTAGCGCATATAAATGAGTTACCACCAATGCTAAGGACGCTACCTTGCATAAGCGGACATTTTCTTCATATAAATTCTATCATACTCTTGCTCTTCTGATTTGTCAATTATCAAAGGCAGACAGAAGTCTCTGCTCAACGGCTTACCTTTAATGCAATATGCCTGCTCGCCCAATCGAATTGTTTTTAAATGAGCATAGTCTTTTGGAATATCTACTCCCTTTTCCCAACGGTCGTTTCCGCTCGTATTGTCAAGCCAAATTTCATTCTTTGATAATTGCAAGTCACAAGAAGTGTGCTTGTTAGCATCCTTGACAAAGTTGTTATTGTTTATCCATCCAAAATCATCATAGACAGAAGCACTGGTGGTAACATCACCTACCCGCAAAACGGGGCTTTGAGCTTCGTTGACAGTTTGGAATAAATTTAATTGTTCTTGCATCGTATTAAGTTTTGTGGTTAAAATCCCCTTCTGCGGGTAGCTGAATGCCGTCAGGTTGTGAAAAAACTTGCTTTTTGATTTTATTGAATTGAAAAACGGCTTTTAAAATTTTATATCAAGCCATTTGATTACGTTTTAAGATAGGTGTTTTTTAGGCTGCAACTTTTTGTTGTAA
>JAGPCI010000031.1 GCA_018058165.1 Bacteroidia bacterium | reverse complement strand
TTAGGCTCCAAATCAAAACGCTCTATATCAATCATGCCGCGGTCGTTTGTATCCATTATTACAGGTAATTTAAGTGCTCTGGCTTTTATTCTGCTATTAATTTTAATTTCTAATCCATCACAAACTTCAACCAATAAATCGAGGTTTTCAAAAAAGTTATCCATATTTTCAGCACTCACGCCTTCGCTAAAAATTTCAACGTTAAAATAAGGGTCAATTTCTGCTATTTCGCGGGCTGCAATTATTGTTTTTTTGAGTCCGATATTACACACCCCAGTTCTTAATCTATTTAAATTGCTTAAGTCTAGCTCGTCAAAATCTGCTAGTTTCAAACTTCCGCAAACACGTTCCATTACCAGCGTAAGTGCTACCGATTGGCCTACCGAAAGGCCAATAATGCCAATAGTTTGTAGTTGTAATTTAGCTTGTTCTTGAGGTGTAATTTTTAATTGATTTCTATTTGTACGAACAGCTATAAACTCGTCTATATTTAACAAATGAACCAACTTTTTACTCCATGAGTAATAGCACCAAGTGCCTAACAAGTCAGTATTTTTATCATTTATTAATTTATTTACTTCAAAAAGCAACTCTTCTTTTGTATATTTTTTTGAAGGATTTTGTAGCTTAATAAGCTCTGCTAATTGCAAGATGTAGGTATCAACAACTTCAACTTGCGTATTGATTATCAACAACTCGCGAAACTTTTTTTGTTCGGCAAAACTGGTTACATTAAATAGTAATGCCTTGTGCTCGTTAGGGTTTGGTTGGTATACATGCGTTTCAAACATGGATAGTTGCTGCATACATTTTTTGTTTTAAATATTATTTTAACTACTTTCGATTATACAATAAAATATTTAATATTTACAATTATTTTAGCAGCAAGCAATTTATCTTAAAAACAAGTGGCACAACCAACCGAAAAAATTAAAATTGTATACGTTGATGATGAGGAAAATAATTTAGTTTCCTTTAAAGCAACATTCAGAAAAAAATACAACGTGCTAACTGCAATTAGCGCAACCGATGCAATAAAATTGCTGGAAGATAACATTGATATTGCTATAATTATTACTGACCAACGAATGCCAAACATTACAGGCGTTGAGTTTTTACATTCTATTATAGATAAGTATCCATTTCCGATGCGTATTTTACTTACCGGATATACCGATATTAATGCATTGATAGAAGCAGTTAACTTAGGTAAAATACATCATTACTTAAACAAACCTTGGAATGAAGAAGAGTTGGATAAGTGCATAATTGAATCGTATGGGCAATACATAAAACGAATTAACGAAATTGAGTTAAACGATAAACTAATTCGCACCAACGATCAGTTAGAGTTTTTACTTCGTCAGCGTTTATTATCGTAATTAAAACAAAACTACTTCTGTAGCACCACCACCATATTTCAATGCATCTGCATCTTGGTATTTATTTACAATTTGCTTTTGAGTTGTTAAATAATTTTTAATTTTATTTTTCAAGAAATGATTACCAACTCCATGAATAAAAGTAATGGTTTTCATTTTATGAACATGCGCCATTTCTAACGACAATCTAACTGCATCCATTTGCAAATCAATTATTTGGTGAGCACTTAATAAAGCTGGATTTTCAGCTAAACTTTGCACATGCAAATCTATTTCACTTTGCGGTTTTGCATTTAAATTTATTATAGGCTTAGGTTGGGTTGATTGGGTTGATTCGCTAAAATCTTTTTGTGCCAACTTAACTAATGATTGAGGAGTAACATCAGTATCTAACCTAAATGCATAAGCTTGCTTACCTAAAAAATAACATTGCTTAAAGCCAGCATGAAACTCCTTTGCACTAAATTTTATCTTTTTTGCAATGGTAATATTTTGCTTAAAATCATTACTAATTGGGGTAATAATAAAAGCAAACTCTGGCCATATATTAAACTCGCTTAGCTTAAAAATCCCCAAGCTTTTGTTCGTTTCTAAATCGATAACTAATGTGTTTTGTAATTGTTTATTTTGATAATAAGCAACCATAATACAATCGGTATCGCTATTGTGTATTTTAAGGTCAAACTTATCTTCACCAACTTCTTCAAAAGCTATATGAATACGGTGGTGTATTTTAACAAAATTAGGCTTTACGGTAATTGGTTTTTCTTGTTCGGTTTTAGGTTTATTTAAAACTTCATTAATCTTAACAATTTCGTTAATCATAACTGGAATTTCAAAGTCATCCTCAATAGTTACGCCTGCTGTATTACCGTTAATACTGGTAACCACACCTTGCATATTTTCGTTAATAAATTTTACCTTGTCGCCTAACTTTATCATGTTTTTTTATTTAACTGCACTAGCTATAATTTCCTTTAATTTACTGGCTATTTCAGTAAAATATTTATCGTTAATTTCTTTAATGGTATTCTCGCCACCGGCATCTAAAAATAACATTTCTGCTAATATTAATTTACCTTTATTATCCCATAAATTATAGTGAACAATGTAAGTACGTTTGTACTCTTGTTTCACCCACTCAATGCTATTTTTGTTTGATGTATTCACTTCAAACTGCGTAATATAAAGGATGTAATCGTGTTGATGTTTTTTATATAAGTTACTAGCCAAATTTGGATCTTGAATTTCGGCAACCATAGTTGCTGAATCACTCACATAAAAACTTTGCTTTTTATTTTTTTTACGAAATAAATTGCTGCTAAAAATGCTTTTATTTTTGCTTATCGCAGCACTACTATAATATTGCGTAGCAGCATAAATACGCTTTAAGTCTTCTTCGCCATTTAAACTTGTAGCGGTTGATAAACTTACTGCATTAAACTTTGCAGACAATTGGTGGTATACATTTGCTTCAAAATTTGCTCGCATTTGGTTTCTCAATTTGAGTTCATCTAGCCTACTATACCTCGCAATATCAGCATCTGCATCACTAAAATACATCATACTTGCATACGGCACCACCAATATTTTTTTGTTTGATTTAGTAGAATCTGCTTGTGCAAAAACATTAACCCCTAACAAAACAAAAACTACAACAGCTATAAAAGTCTTCATGAAATCTATTTTAAAAATAAGCCTATAATATCATTACCAAAAATAAGCACCATTAAGGTTAATAAAATAACCATACCAACGGTTTGAACCCTTTCCATCACCTTTGTACTAATAGGTTTGCCTGTTATCATTTCAATTAATAACAACACCACATGGCCACCATCTAATGCTGGTATTGGTAAAATATTCATAAATGCTAAACCTAATGATATAAGTGCGGTAAACAACCAAAACCTACTCCAAACCCACTCTCCACCATAATATTTGGCTATCCCAATAGGACCTTGAACTGCTTTGTTTGCAGGAATATCTCCACTAAAAATTTTACCCCAACCTTTTACTTGAAGTGCTATCGTTTCGTAAGCTTTGTTTACGCCTTTTGGAAACGACTCAAGGAAACCAAATTTTAACGAATCATATTGAACTCCCATTGGGTTTGGTGCTATACCAATTTTACCATCTGATGTAATTTCAATAGGCATTTGCAAGGTATCTAAACCACGCAATATTCTTAATTGCGCTTGTTTTCCTGATTGGTTTTTTAAGGCCAATTGTAATTCGTCAAAAAACACAACCGAACTCGAATCAACACTCAACAACACATCACCTTTTTGTAATCCAGCTTTTTCTGCCGGATAACCGCTAACTGTTTCTTCAATGCTATAAGTAAACCTTGGTGATAAAAATTCTGCCTTTTTTGAAGAAGTAAACTTGCGGGTAAAATCTTTTGATAATGTAATTTGTGTATCAACGCCATTTCTTTCAACAGTGTAAATAGTAACATCTGCCAAAAGCTCATCACTACTTAATGCATTTTCAAAATATTTTATCTCTTTGCCATTAACCGACTTTAGTTTATCGCCATTTCTAAACCCCGATTCTTGAGCCAATTCTGAAGCTACCACGCCATATTGCAACGAACTATTTACAGTATATTTTTCGCCATAGGTGTATGATAATAATGCAAAAATAATGATACCCGTAATTATATTCATAACAACACCAGCTACCATAACAATTAATCGTTGCCACGCTGGTTTGCTTCTAAATTCCCAAGGCTCAGCAGGTTTTTCAAGCTGCTCGGTATCCATACTTTCATCAACCATACCTGCAATTTTAACATAACCACCAAGTGGTAACCAACCAATACCATATTCTGTATCGCCAATTTTTATGCTAAAAAGTTTTTTGCCCCAAGCATCAAAAAACAAATAAAATTTTTCTACTTTAATACCAAATGCTCGTGCCGCCCAAAAATGCCCTAACTCGTGTAAAATTACTAATATAGAAATACCCGCAATAAGCTGGGCCGCCATAATTAATCCTTGCATGTGTGTTTATGAATTTTGTTTAATGTTAAATTTCAAAAAAAATAAGGTGCGAAAATAGGCTATTAAGCCCACAGATTTCAAGTAAAGTTATAATAATACGGAATGTTACAGCAACGAAAAAGCCACTTTTCGTGTTTCAGCATCAGTTTCAATGTAATCTTGTAGGCTTGGCTTAGCTATAAAGTTTACCTTTTGCATACATTTTTCGTTAAGTTCTGCTATCTGTAAAAATTTGATTTTATCTTGTAAAAACGCTTCAACTGCAATTTCGTTTGCAGCATTTAATATACAAGCTAAGTTGCCTCCTTTATCCATAGCATGATAGGCCAATGCCAAGTTTCTAAACGTATCTTGATCGGCTTCCTCAAAAGTTAATGTGTTAATTTCTTTAAAACTTAACCGTTTAAAATTAGTAGCAACCCTATCTGGAAAAAAGAATGCATAATGAATGGGAAGTTTCATATCGGGCAAACCCATTTGAGCTTTTATACTTCCATCATTAAACTCAACCATACTGTGTATTATGCTTTGTGGATGTACAACTGCTTCTATTTTATTTCCATCAACACCAAACAACCATTTGGCCTCTATCACTTCTAAGCCTTTATTCATAAGTGTTGCCGAGTCGATGGTGATTTTTGCACCCATGCTCCAATTAGGATGTTTTAATGCTTGAGCCTTGGTAACTTCAGCCAAATCGCTTCTTTTTTTACCCCTAAACGGTCCACCACTAGCTGTTAAAATTATTTTATCAATAGTATTTAAATCCTCGCCCACCAAACATTGAAAAATTGCCGAATGTTCAGAATCAACAGGTATTAAACTCACCCTATTTTCTTCGCACAATTGCGTTATTAATTCACCCGCTACTACAAGTGTTTCTTTATTGGCTAATGCAATACGCTTTTTGTTTTGAATGGCCTTAATAGTGGGTAACAACCCACTATAACCAACCATTGCTGTTAAAACTATATCGGCCGAAGTAATATCCATTACATCAGCAATCGATTTATTACCTGCAAACACTTTTATGTCATCATTTGCCAATGCTTCTTTTACTTGTAAGTATTTACTTTCATCAGCAATTACCACATGATTTGGGTTAAACTCTTTGGCTTGTGCTATCAATAAATCGGCATTGCTATTTGCCGTTAACACTTCTATCTGAATGGTATCTTTTTGTTCGCGGGCTATTTCTAATGCTTGTGTACCAATAGAACCCGTACTGCCTAAAATGGCTATTTTCTTTTTATCGACCATGTGTGTTATTTACTAAGTAAGTTTATCAGCAATTTTCCTGTCGTTGCTTAATCGAGGAACTTTGTTTTGCCCGCCTAATTTACCTTCGCTTTTCATGTAATTTATAAATGCATTTTGAGGCAATACACGCAAAACTAAAGGTTGTAAAATACTGCCCGTAATTAAGTCTTTGTAATAGATGTTTTTTTGCTGCAAAGCTTCATCAACTTCTAATGCAAATTGTGTCATGTTTTGAGGCATTTTTCCAAACTCAACAAACCATTCGTGATATGGTAAACCACCTTCTTTTGGGTTAACGTTTGGAGCTACCGTAAATTCAATTATTTCGGCTTGATGTTTTTGTGCCACACTCATTAAAGCATGTTCTACTTCTTCGCCAATTACATGCTCGCCAAAGGCCGATATGTAATGTTTAATACGGCCCGTTACCAAAATACGATATGGATTTTTTGAAATAAATTTAACCGTATCGCCAATATTATAACCAAACAAACCTGCGTTGGTATTTAAAATAATTGCATAGTTTTTATTCAACTCAATATCTTTTAAACTAATACGATTAGGCTGCTCGTTAAAAAAATCATCAACAGCAATAAACTCATAGAACATACCATTATTGGTAAGTAATAATAAGCCTTTTTCTGTTTGCGAATCTTGGTATGCAATAAAACCTTCGCTTGCTGGATATGTTTCAATGGTATCCACTTTTTTACCTATTGATTCTTCTATTTTTGCTCGGTATGGTTCAAAATTTACACCGCCATAAACAAACAAATTAAAATTAGGAAAAATATCCTTTATCTTCTTACCTGTGCGCAATGTTAACTTATCAAAATACATTTGCACCCAAGGCGGAATACCACTTATTAAAGTCATATCCTGCTCAATGGTTTCATCAACTATTGCATCTACTTTTTGCTCCCAATCATCTATACAATTGGTTAAATAACTTGGCATTTGATTTTTGCGTAAATATTGCGGCACATGGTGATTTACAATGCCACTTAAACGACCAATGTGTATGCCATTTTTAATTTCGAGAACAGGACTACCAGATAAAAAAATCAGCTTTCCATCTACAAATTTAGCATTACCAGTTTGCGCAATGTAACACAACAATGCATTACGTGCGGAGTTGATATGATAAGGGATTGACTCTTTTGTAATGGGAATATATTTAATGCCCGATGTAGTGCCCGAAGTTTTACTCCAATAAATTGGCTTGCCCGGCCAAAGCACATCTAACTCACCATTAACCGCTTTATCAACAAATGGTTTTAAACCTTCGTAATCGTTAATCGGAACATTGTTTTTAAAATCATTATAGTTTTTAATTTTATTAAAATTATGAGCTTTGCCAAACAAAGTATTGCCTGCAGTATGCAACAAATATTCAAAAATTTGTTGTTGATGATTGATTGCATTTGCTGCATCAAGTTTTACTTTTTTTGCAATGTAATTTGCAAATGGTTTTGCTAAAATTGATTTTATTCCCATGTTAATTTAAATCGGCAATTGTTCTGTTTTTCCTAGGTGCAACAAAAAAATCTTTCGGGTGTTTTCTAAAATAAGTCCCTGTCCACTTTAATAATACTACAAACTGTTTTGCTTTTACTTTACGAGAACGGGCTGCCACAAAAATGGCCAAACCAAAGCTCACCACAAAATTAAAAACTCCAATTCCAAGTACTCCCACGAGGCAAGTTAAGGCATATTGCCAAGTAATAGTATCCATTAGTGTAAATAAGGCTATTGCATAATTGCCAGACGAAATGGTTATATGCCTAATATCAAACGGAAGGCCAAATATAAACCCAATAAAACTGGCACTTCCCAGAAAAAAGCCTAAGCAAATATTACCAATTAAGGATCCTAAACCATGCTCAACATACTTAGATAAGCCAATTAAAAAACGCTTTGGTAATAGTTTTTGTAATTTAGGATGATGCCTTAATCGTGAAGGGATTTTACTGTAAATTACCTTATTATCATAATAGCCAGAAATGATGCCTGATAAAAACAAAAACACACCAGTAATACTTGCATAAAACCAGGTTGGGTTTAAATAAGGATGCACATCATGCATCATTTTACTTGCTTCGTTTGTGTTAACAATATTATTGCCCGTTAATAATTTTAATCCCCAAGTAACGGCAAACGATAATGGAAAAACCACTACTAAATTACCTGCAAAAGAAATAACCTGACTACGGGATACCTTACCAATCATTAATGCCAATCTTTTAATAGCATCTCCATCTTGGTGATTGTCTCGTTTATCTAAGGAGTGTGCAATTTTTGAGGCCGTCATTGCGGGTTGTTTGGAAGCCAAGGTTGCATGTGTAAGTTGTATGCCCACAAACCCCGAAGCGTAATTTAAACTATAAGCAAACGCTTGCCAAAACGGAGCCAATGCTAAATGATGAAGAATTACTTTAACAAAAGTCATTAACGATGCAAATACTCCACCACCACACGAAGAGTAAAACATTTTTTTGTAATCGCCTTTAGTTTCAGCAATGTAATGTTCACCTGTTTTGCTTTCGTGCTCGGTAATTTGATGAGCAAGTAAATATGTGGTATCGTTTAATTGGCGTTTTATGCTGTTTTTATTTTGTTCTGATAGCAGTAATTGATGCACCAATTTAGTTAAAACCTTATTGGTTAATTTGGGCGTTAAATAAATATCAAACAATAAATTTAATCGCTGTATTTGTTGTTCGATACGATGAAGTGAGTAGGATAATTGCAAACTTATACCTTGGTGTTGCGCACTTTTTTTGAGTAATTGTACATCCTCAAACGAAACCTCCAACAATTGCTTAATGTGTTCAACTAGATGCGGATTAAATTCAATTCCTAATGAATATTGCGCAATAAGACCATGTATTTCTTTGTTTTGTTTGATAAAAGATTGTAACGTTTTGTTGTGTTTAAATTTTTGTATAAATTCACTCTCAATAGCAGTGCCTGTAATGCGATAAGAAAGCACTTCAATGGCATCAATTAATTCGTTTTTTAAAAATCCTTGAGTAAAATCTACTTCTATTTCTAATAACTCCAACAAGGTTTGCAGCTGAGGTTCGCTAACATTATTTTGCTTAAAAATACCAAACAAAGTTTGATGAAAAGCTGCACTATCTTTTACCTCGGGTAAAATGCTGTGCTTAATTTTTCTGATTATTTCTGAAGTAAAACCTGTTCGACTAGATATGCCAGACTCAACCAAAGTATAAGTTAAGTCTTTTCCTAAAAAAACCTTTTCTACATACACTTTTAAACAACGTTTAAAAACCTCGTCATTTTTTAAAGTATCAATAAGTTTTAAGAAAGCAGCATCCGAGTTATAAACTTGGCTCCAAAGCTGTTTTAACAACTCAGGGTGTTTGGGTTGGTGCTGCTTAATGTTTGATAAAATTTGCTCAATAGACATGGAGCGAAATATACTAAAAAAGCAACATTAGTAACCCGATTTAATAATTAGTAATTATTTTTTCTTTAGGGTACTTAACTTCAAAACTAAACTTTACCGTTTCCGATTTTTCAGCATCAATTGTTAAAGTCCATTTTAATTTACCAGTAACTTCATCAAAACTAGCACCACCATTATTAAGCAGTTTCACTTCAATTTCTTTATCATTACTTACAGGTATTTGGTCTTCAATTACAATAGTAATAGGCTCTTTACGGGTATTGCGTAGGCTTATTTCCCAAGTGTTTAATTCTTTTTTTGAACTGCCACTAAATGTTTTACTGCTAAAATCTTTTAATAAAGTACGTTGTATTTGTATGCGTTTATCCCTGCCAAGGGTAAGCAAAATAGAATCGCTTGCTGTGCCACTAATAAATGTTTTACCTGTAAATGTTCCATCAAAATAAACATTTGCTTCGCCACTTACTTGGTTTACCAACTCATTACCCGAAACGGTTGCTGTAACAAATGCCGTTTTATCTAGTTTAGGAACTGCACCATAGGCATAAATTGCATTTAGGGTACTTACCGTTAAATCTACCTGATGCGGGTTATTATCACTTGGAATGGTATATGCAGATGTAACATTAAACTCTGTATTTATTTCGGTTTGTTCTGTTTGAGAAATACCTTCTGAATAACCAACTACTGCATCTTCTTGCATTGGTTCTGCATTTGCGTAGTTAGTGGGCTTATCAGACCTAGCACCACGTACTAATTGTTTTGATTGAATAACAACGGGTACTTTATATCCCAAATACAATGGGTTTAACTCTGGTTTTGTGCCGTTTTCGTTTGGATTAGCGTTACTTAATTTTAATACCACATTTGTCCAATCTTCTCCAGTGCGTTGTGTAATGTTAGCCTTACTTATTAATTGTAAACTGCTTTTGGTATCCTTAACCCTAATATCATAAAAAGGTTTCCAACTTGTATTGCCTACCAAATAACTCCACTCAATTTTTGTATTATTTGCACCACTCAAAGTTTTTACTGTTACCACCACTTCTATGCTGCTGTTACTATTGCTTAAATATGCATTAAGTTGCAGCTGAAATTTATTTCTTATTACATTTAACTTGCCCGAAGCACCTTCAATTTTTAGTAACTCTTCACCAATTTCTTGGCTACGTTTTCTTATTAAAAACAATACATCTTCTAAGTTGTCTACTTTTAAACCCGTGTCTTCCCCACCAATTTTTTGGTTTGCCAAAATCACATTTTTTTCAAGCTCTAACGCCTCCTTTTTTATGTTTAGTAAAGCTAACTGATTTTTAAGCGCACTTAATGTGTCTTCTAAATCAACAATGTAATCTGGCTTATTCTCGTTTGCTAAATAATTTTTACGATGTGAAACAGATAATAACGTAACATTATTTTCGGTTTTTACTTGTATACTTTTTAAGTTTATGTATGGCGAAATTCTATCAAAAACAATATCGGTAGTACCTGCTTGTAAATTGGTTTTTGCTATACGTGTAACTTGGGCCTGATTAAGAAAAACAGTAACCTGTGTAATATTAGATGGCACACGCTGTTCGGCTTCGGCAGCAAATAATACTGATGTAGAAAAAATCAATAAAAAAAAGCAAAATAGTTTAGTGTATATTGGTGATAAGCTTAGCTTAACAGCACTTTTATTTAATTTATTTTTACGTGTTAAATCCATATTATTAGTTACAAGTAAACGATAAAAATTATTGAAAAACTATAGAGAAAACCAAAAACTACAATGGCATATTGCCATGTTTTTTTCGAGGTAAATTTGCCACTTTATTCTCTAGCATTTTAAATGCTTTAATCAATTTTAAACGTGTTTCTTCAGGATATATTACCTCATCAATAAAACCACGCTCGGCTGCCCTATATGGATTTGCAAAAATATCACCATACTCTTTTTCTTTTTTTGCCAACTCGGCAACTTTATCCGAAGCAGCATCAATATCTTTTTTAAATATAATTTCGGCAGCACCTTTTGCTCCCATCACCGCAATTTCTGCTGATGGCCAAGCAAAATTCATATCACAACCAATGTGTTTGCTATTCATTACATCATAAGCTCCACCGTATGCTTTACGTGTAATTACAGTAACTCGTGGCACAGTGGCTTCGCAAAATGCATACAATAATTTAGCTCCGTTTGTTATAATAGCATTCCACTCCTGATCGGTTCCTGGTAAAAATCCTGGTACATCTTCAAATACCAATAATGGAATATTAAACGAATCGCAAAAACGTACAAAACGAGCGCCTTTTTGTGAAGCTTGAATATCTAAACAACCTGCTAATTGAGATGGTTGATTACCAACAATACCAATGCTTCTGCCTGCCAAACGTGCAAATCCAACTACTAAGTTTTCTGCATAATTTTTATGCACTTCGTAAAACGAACCTTCATCAGCAACTTGCTCAATTACCTCACGCATATCGTAAGGCTGATTAGGATTTTCAGGTACAACATTCATTAATCCTTCTCTCACTTCATTAGCTGGCTCGTAATTAATAAGCGGAGTTTTTTCTTCGCAATTACTGGGCATGTAGCTAATTAATTTTTTAAGTTGATTGATACAATCAATCTCGTTTGCAGCTGTAAAATGTGCTACACCACTTTTAGTAGAATGCACAGATGCACCACCCAATTCTTCTGATGTTACCTCTTCATGGGTTACTGTTTTTACTACATTAGGTCCAGTAACAAACATGTAAGATGAGTTTTCAACCATCATTATAAAATCTGTAATGGCTGGGCTATATACTGCACCACCAGCGCAAGGACCCATAATGGCTGATATTTGAGGAATTACACCACTAGCCATGGTATTGCGGTAAAAAATATCGGCATATCCGCCAAGCGAAACTACACCTTCTTGTATACGTGCTCCACCCGAATCGTTTAAACCTATAATTGGTGCACCAGCTTTCATGGCAAGGTCCATAAGTTTACAAACTTTTTCGGCATGGGTTTCACTTAACGAACCTCCAAAAACTGTAAAATCTTGAGAAAAAACATACACCAATCGGCCATCAATAGTACCATAACCTGTAACTACACCATCACCCAAAAACTGTTGTTTTTCCATACCAAAATCTTTGCTACGGTGTGCCACAAAAGCACCAATTTCTTCAAAGCTACCTTCATCAACTAAAAAATGTATACGCTCGCGGGCTGTAAGTTTTCCTTTTTTATGCTGAGAATCTATGCGGACTTGGCCGCCTCCTAATTGTGCTTCGTTACGTTTTTGTTGTAATAAGTCTCTTTTATTCATGGCGTTAGTTTGGGTTGATGTATTGCTCATGGTAAATTAATTATCGTTGTATGCATAGTGTTTAACCTTGCAATATTACTATAATTTGGTGGTAAAAAAACCATAAAAAAGACATGGGGTTAATGCCCATAAAAAGTAGAAATATAAACACCGAAATTCTGTGAATACATGGTAATAGGTTGTTTTTTGATTTTAACCCAAATAATACAATTGGCTTTAGGCTACATCACATAAAAAATAATTGCTAAAAAGGTTTCATGTACATTGTAAACCATGTGACTAATAAATTATTTTTTAGGAAACTATAAAGCTTGAACCTTAATTTAATTTGGCAATTAAAAAAATAAGTATAGTTTTGATATTCAAACCAATTAAACAAGTATAACATGAAAAATATTAATCAATTGAAGGCAATTCCTTCTCTTCTCTTCTCTTCTCTTCTCTTCTCTTCTATTCTATTCTCTTCTCCTCATTAATTTAGCTAATGCCCAAGTAAAGTTACGTATGGATAATAAATTCCATATTGGATACGATACTTACACCCCTTTTTTATTAGGAAGTTCATCAATGTTTGGCACTGATAACGATATGATTTTAACCAAATAATTTTATGAAAACTTATCTATTAATCATTTTTAGCTTGCTAATGTTAGCACAAAGTCAAGCACAAAACTTTGCTCCTGTTGGGGCTAAGTTTTATTATTCAATTGGGGCTTTAGAGTCGACTATTCTCCCTTCAATGGGATACACAACAATTGATAGCAAAGGAGATACTATAATCGAAGGACAAAGTGTACGAAAGTTAGTAGTAAATAGAATTAATAGTGATAAAAGTTTACAACATATATCTATGGAGTTTATGTTGCAATCTGGAGATACAATTTCTTATTTTAATCCCTATCAAAACAAGTTTGTACCGTTATACAACTTTGCCTTACAGCCGAGTGACACTATGATAGTGCACAATGCAAAACAAAGAGTTACTGATGGTTTCTTTATTGATTCGGTAGATAGATTTATTTATATTATTGATTCTATCGACAGTGTTCATGTTAATAACCAATGGCTTAAAAGGCAAAACGTTCGTTATTATAAAAACACCGATTGGGGTATTGTTAATGGAGTTAAAGGCACTACTCAAATTATCGAAAACTATGGTGCGCTCACTTATATGTTCGGTTATACATCTGGTGTAACTCCTGAAACAAAACCAACTGAATTACGTTGTGTGGAATTTAATGATTCTACTATTTTTAAAAATGGATTAATAGCATGTGATTATACTTACCATGTAAATGGATTAGTTAAAGATGAATTAAACGACTTAACGGTTTACCCTAATCCAATAACCAATGAAATACATATAAATATCGAAAATCATGCTAAACCGTTAACGTTTATTATGTATAATTCGGTTGGGCAAATTGTTAAAACATTTAGCGGTGGAAGTGGTATTTATTCGGTAGATGAATTACCCGCAGGTGTTTATTTTTTAAAATTCTCTACCAGCACCCTAACACAGCATAAAATGATAAGAATAATAAAACTATGAAAAATTATATCTTAATTATTTGTGGCTTGCTAATGTTAGCACAAAGTCAAGCACAAAACTTTGCTCCTGTTGGGGCTAAATGGTATATACTCGGGGCAAATTTTGTTAAGCAATAAACTAAGCATATTATTATGAGAAACACATTAAACTTAACGATATTACTATTTGCAATTATTAATACTACAAATGCCCAAGTTGGTTTAGCAGGTAGCACTTGGAATTATCATTTTAGCAGAGAGGCATCACCCAATACTGAATATTATCATTTGGGAACATACACTGCAAATACCGACACTACAATAATGGGCAATACCTATTATAAAATACAATCAAATACTGGTGTAACTATTGATTATTTGCGTAAAACAAATGAGGTGATTTGGTATTATTACAACAATGAAGAATTGAGGTTATTTGATTTTAATAAACAAGTGAACGACTCGTTTTATATCGACATGAAATTAGGAAGAAACTTTAGCAACATGGACACAGTGGTGAAAGATGTATTGGTAAAAATTGAAAGCATGACCTACGCACCAAACATTACCCAAACCGATTCGGTTAAGGTATTTAATTACGCTATTCTTTCCAGCAATATTAAATCTGTGTATCCCGATTTACCTCTGCCTTATCTGGTTTTATCAGGCATATCAGCACAATTATTAAACTTAAAAATGGCCAATTATAATCAAGTAAGTTTTAGTAGTTTGTTTAATCCTAATGTAAACTTAGGGCCAGATAGCAAACCATTTTTAACTTGTTTTGAAAACACCAATACAAGTTTTTCGTATAAAGCAGCAGCATTTATAAGTAATCAATTGGCTTGTAATTATTCTTCATCAACAGGCTTAAGTACTACTTTAAACCAAGCATCAAACATAACAATTTACCCAAACCCAACAATAGATAAATTGTATTTTACAGCAAATACAAGTATCATAAAACAAATAGCCATTTACAACACAAATGGGCAGTTGATACGCTCGTTAAATTACAAACAACTATTACCACAAAATGCGATTGATGTTGCTACTTTGCCTAAACGCATTTACCAAATAATATTGGTAGCAGATGATGGTGGAATATTTAACAATAGGTTTGTTAAGCAATAAAACCAGTATTATTTATTAACCCAACAATGGGTTTGGCTAAAGCCAAATTCACCAATAA
>JAGPCI010000030.1 GCA_018058165.1 Bacteroidia bacterium | reverse complement strand
GGCATCAGAAAAAATGGGTTGGGTTGATGTATCATTCGCAAATAACAATTGACTCGAAACATCACCACAGCATAAAATTGCTTTCGGGTTTACTTTATCAATTGTTGCTAATATTGAAGCTACAGTTTGTAAACCATAAACATATCCTGAACAACCTGCGTTTATATCATAACAAAGCGTTTGCGTTCCAAAATTTAAATCACCATGAATTTTACATGCAATAGAAGGAATGCCCACATCAGGAGTTTGTGTTACACATATTAATACATCAACATCACTTGTTTGCAACTTTAACAGGTCAAGCAATTGTTTTATGCCGCTTTCAAACAAGCTTTTTACGGGTTTCTCAGTAACTCGTCTATATCTAATTCCAGTGTGTTCAATAAGTTTTTTTCTGTCGGCATTGTTCGGAATTAACGTTAGGTGCAAATTGTCTACAACCTGCTTGGGTAGCACATTTACAATTGCAGTTATGTTTATTCCTTTGTGTTTACTTATTGCCATTTGTTTTTGCAACAATCAGTTGAAAGATGTCTTCAAACGTGTTTAGTTCTGCCAATTCTGACGAGGTAATAAGCACCTCGGTTTCTTCGTTAATTCTCGAAATATAAATTAAAGCGTTAAGAGAACTCCAATTTGAAGCAGTTCTGAATGTTGAAGCAAGTAAAACCTCATCTGCCGGAATTAATAATTCAGTAGAGGTGAACGCCAAAAACGCATCTTTATTAGTAAGGTTTATACTCATTAACTTTTTTACGAATTTATATAAAATATCAAGCCCAGCCCAAAATGTGTTAGTACATCAACATGTACTTTTGAAGCAAAATGCCTATAAACACTAAAATCAACTTTGTATAGTATTGACTATTAATTGATTATTTGCTATTCGTTATTTGTCCTTAATTATTTTATTTATTAATACATTGCCGTGCATCAATTATTTTTAATTTATTAACACTATAAGCTTTGTTAAAAGATTGTTTAAAACTACTTTTACCAGCAATAAAATAAAATTTATGAAAAATTTATTTACCAATACTCCTGTAAATTTAAAAGTGGTTTGTGTTATACTCTTAAGCTTTTTTTATAGTTTAAGCGCAAATGCACAAGGGCCATATGTTGCTGCAACCCACATAACTGGCGAGTACATGTATGGAAGCTGTAACCCAAACATCAAGGTAAAGTTCTTATACCAAGATAGGGGTTTTAACTCCTTGTCTAACATTAACTTTTACTATAAAAAAAGTGATGGTACGTTTACTCAGTTTGCAAGGGCAGAAGGTAATCATAACCAAGCAAACGATTGGTCAGATGGTTGGGCAGGAAATTGGAGGGACTATTCAGTGGGCCCAGTAAATTCCAGTATTTCTATAAGCGACAGGTATAACGAGGGTAATTTAAGCTATCAGTTTTTTGTCTGGAACTCTGTTCCTGCGGATGCAATAGTAAACGGACAAGTTACCATTGCCTCGAGTGTAAACTTTGGAACCTATTCTTTGGTTTACACAAATAGTAACGCAGCTTCAATTCCAGTAATATTTCCAACATTAAGCCCTCCAGGACAATTAACGGCCTCTAATGCTGTTTATTGTGACAAAGTATCATTAGCTTGGACAAGCCCCAATAGCTTTCCTTGTACTTACAGTTATGAGGTTTATAGAAACAACGTATTGTTAACAACTACTAATCAAAGTACAACAACCTTTGATGATAATAGTGCGCCAAGCGGCAATCTACAGTATACCGTTAAAGCTGTTCATACTACAGGCACTGGTGGTAAAATTATTAGTGGAAGTTCTTTTGTTGCAAATGGCGCCAAAAAAGCATCGCTAAGTGCCCCATCTGGAATCACCGCTACCGATAATAGATGTGACGGAAAGGTTGCATTAAATTGGAATTATTACAATAATAATCCTACATATTTTCACGTATCGAGAAGTACGAGCCTTAATGGAACATATACAACTGTTGATGCACAAGTTGATGGAGGAGAGCGCTCTTATCTAACTACTGTTCCAACTCGGTCAACTACCTATTATTATAAAGTTGGAACAATTGGAGATTGTGGAACTACCTTTTCAACAACTGGCTATGAAGGCGCCTCACCAACTATACCAACCAAACCTACAAATGTTCAAGCAACAGTAAATGGCACTAACAATGGAATTAACGTTTCATGGACAGACAACTCATTTGATGAAACAGGATTTAATATAGAACGAACAATTCAGGGTGCCTCGGGAAGCACTACCATACCAGTTGACGCAGGTGTAACATCATATGCTGATAATGATGTTTCAGCATGTGTTAGATATATTTACAAGGTTCGTGCAAGAAACAATTGCGATCCAGTAGGAAATATTTCTTTAACTTCAGCAAATGTTGTTATAAATCCATTGTTGTCAAACTCGTTTAATCTAACTAATAATAAACTTAGAAGCTCTAAAGGATATTTTAGTAACATGGTTCAACTGGAGTGGTCTACCTCTAATGTAGATATTTTAAGCCAATATAGGATTTATAGAAAAGTTTATGGAAGTAGCACCGATTCTACTTTGATAGGCACAGCTGGCGCAGGAGAAGGTAGTTTTTATGACTATACAGCTATCTCTGGAGTGCTTTACAAATACAGCGTTATTGGTGTATTGGCCTGTTCAGGTAATAACCTATATTCAAATGCAACAGAAGACATAGGATTTAAAAATGCATTTGGTACGGTAAGTGGTCAATTAACCTACCAAGGCGGCATTGCCTTAAGAGATGCAAAGGTGCAAGTAACCCCTAGTGCAGCGACTTTTCTTGGTTCATCAATTTCATTAAGCGCAGGTGGTTCGCTTAGTGTTCCTGCATCAAGTGGCTTAACATTTACAAATGGTTTAACTTTAGAAACATGGTTTAATAGCCAAAACACCACAGGCAATAAAACTTTAATTGCTGTAAGCGCTGCTGGAAAAACAGCAAAAATTAGCCTTCAGGGAGACAAAGTTGCCATCGAAACAAATAATGGTTCTTCAATCAAAAGTTATGTTTCTGTTGGTGCTGCGGGATCGTTTTTGGCCAATAATTATAATCAATTAACGGGCGTGTTTAGAACAGATTCTCTGATAATATATTTAAATGGCGTAAGATTAGGTGGTGTAGGATTGTCTGGGTATACTTATTTACCATTCAACTCGGCCTCATTATCTATGGGCGCTGGCTTAACTGGTAATATTGATGAAGTAAGAATTTATAACTTCGGAAAAGAAGGTGCAACCGTTAGCAGAGATTTTGACAGAAAGGTAAACCCTAACGATAACGGACTTTTAGCGTACTATACTTTTGATGAGAATGTAGTTGGTTACAATGGATTTTTTGATTATTCAAGAAAAGGCCAAGTATACAATGCTAATCACGGTACGTCTGTAAGTGCAACTTTTGACAATTCGATAATTCCTACCGTTTCACAATTGGCGTTTGCTAGTTACACAGACTCTACAGGAAGTTATGTTGTAACGAATATTAATTATTCAGGAATTGGCGAAAACTACGCAATTTCGCCTTCATTTATTAACCATAGTTTTTCTCCTGTTAATAGAATAGTATATATAGGTGATGGTTCTGCTGTATATAGCCAACAGAATTTTATAGACATGTCTTCGTTTACTGTAAGCGGTTTTGTTTTTTATGATAATTCAACATGCCCGGCTGAAGGTATAAACTTAAAAATTGATGGTGTAAAGGTTTTAACCGCCACTGGCGATGCTGTTGAAACAGATCAAGATGGTGCGTTTTCAATTCAAGTGCCAATCGGTAACCACGTAATTACAGTAGAGAAGTTAGGACACGTATTTAGTGCAGGGCGATTCCCTTCTGGCACAGGAACCTATCCTTTTGTGAAAGAGGAGGCAGGAATTCAGTTTAGAGATAATACTTTAGTAAAAGTTGTTGGTCGTGCAGTTGGTGGCGCAATTGAAGCAGCTAAAAAACCGGGCCTAGGCTTGTCTGTAAATAATATTGGAAAAACTAGGCTATACTTTAAGTCTCAATTACGAAATGGATGTAGCGTTGCTTCTATTACCACAAATGACACAACAGGAGAATACACCGTATTTTTACCACCATTGTTGTATACCGTGGATACTACAAAAGTGATAACAAATCCTGTTTTAAATTTCGGTATTCAATCTGTTTTAGACTTAACAAATGCAGTTAACGTATTTACAAGTTCAGATACAAGTTATTTACCAGGAACTAATACAATAACCAATATTCGTTCTGTAAACTACAATGTAAGAAGGGATTTTATTTATTATACAACACCTTCGGTTTTATTAGCACGTACAAAATCAAAAACACCTACAGATAGCACATTTATAGGTGAAACAAGTTTAGTAATAGACTCTGTAACATCTGTTGATTTATTGCCAACCAACCCATTCACCTACCCAGTATTCAAACAGTTTAAAGAATATACGGCAAAGGTTTATGCCTTTGATGTATATCAAAACAGTGACAGAAATCCGGTTTTGGAGTATAAGGTTCCATTAAATGGCAGATTAGTGGTTAATAACGCGCTTGCTTCTGATGAAAGTGCAGTACAGAATGTAGAAGTAAATAATGGCGAAGCAACATACACATTTAGAGGTGGGGTTCCAGATCTTACTATAAACAACTCTAATCCTGCATTTAGCTTTACTAAAACAATGCAAGTAACGTTTTTTACCACTGGTAATAATGGAGATAGAAGCATTAATTGGTTACCAAACCCAGGTAGTTCATCATATAGAGCATATGTTTTTGGTGGCCGAGCTAGAGGAAGTCAGTTTGCAACAAGTGGTCCAGAAAAAGTAGATTTAATTTTACGTGACCCTCCAGGTTCTGCCAGTTCTGCAACATGGGCAAGAAATACATCATTAACATCAACAAAAACATTCTCTACTTCAAACAAAAGTGGTGGTGGCTTTGAAGGTCAGATTAATTTAGGAATGAAATGGCAAACTTCGGCCGGTATTGGTGTTGAGTTTGAAACTGAAAGTTATTTTGGTGGAAACGAAAGCCTTGGTATGACTAGTGAAACTACCGCAGGTAAAGGTGGCGAACTAGTTGAATCAATAAGCTCATCTATCGCAATATCAACAGGCGGAGGCCCGGATCAAGTTGGAGCAAAAGCTGATATTTTTTATGGCCATTCAAAAAACTATGTGTTTGGCATGGCAGATAACCTTACCCTTGTTTCAAACACCAACTGTGCAATACCAGGCGCAGTTTGTGGTAGCACAATCCATGCTGGATACAAAATTGGTTTAAACCAAAGTTTAGCATTAAATCCAAAAGAAATTAAAACTGTTTTTGCATACACTGTTGGCGAAGTAGAAGATATTATTCTTCCTAACCTGATAACGGTAAGAAATGCTATTTTATCGCAAAGTAAAAAAGCTAATGGACAACCAAAATACACCATTAATTATTTAGATACTGATGACGAAGATTATGAGAAAAAATTTGGTGCAAATAATGATGATGCTGTTTGGGGTGAGGCAAGAAATAAAAATAATCCTTTAACACAAGAACTTACAGACACTACAGGCCCAAGTTACACTTTCCACAGAAACAGTGTAGCTGATCCAGATTCTGTGCGTTTATACAACAATCAAATAAGGTTATGGAAAGAGGCACTTGCAACAAATGAGCGTGAAAAATATGAGGCATTTACATTAAATATAGGTAATGTGCAAAACACAGCTACCAACACAAGTATCGGTAAAGCAAGTATATCTCGTGAATTTACAACCACAAAAAGTAAAACAACCACAAAATCTGAAGAGGTATTTTTTGGAGAAAACGTAGGATTGGGCTTTACGCTTGATGTTGCAGGTAGTGGATTTGAATTTGGCGGAAGTGTTACTGTTGAAGAAACTTCTACTACAGAGGAAGGGTCAACCAGTGAAACGGCAACAACCATTGGCTACACATTGCAAGATGGTGATGATGGTGATTTAATTACTGTTGACGTTATTGATCCTAAAACAGGTAATGGACACATGTTTAAATTACGTGGTGGACAAACCTCTTGCCCTTATGAAGGGCCTGTATGGAGTAACTATTACAAGCCTGGCGATACGGTAAGTTCAACTACCTATTATGAAGGTGAGAGTGGAGTGCAACTTGCCGTTGGTACTGCAAAACGTCATGTACCTACTATACAAATACCACAGCCGATTAAGTTTAACGTGCCAGCAGACCAGCCAGCAACCTTTATTTTGCAACTTGGTAATCAAAGTGAAGTTAACAATGACGACCAAGAATATTTATTAAGAGTAGTTGAGGTTTCGAACCCGAATGGAGCGGTATTAACCATTGATGGACTAGATCCGAATAGAAGTTTTAGCGTACCTCATTTCACAAATATTAGTAAAACGTTAAGTATAAGAAGAGGAACAGAATACTACGATTACGATAGCATTTTATTGATTTTTAAATCACCATGTGATGATGACTTATCTGATTCGGTTTATGTTTCTGTTCATTTTATTCCAACTTGTACGTCACCATTTGTATACAATCCTGGTGATAAATGGACATTAAATAACAGTTTTAAAGACACGATGAATGTTATTATTAATGGTTATGATTACAATTTCGGAGGTTTTAAAGATGTTACCTTCCAATATAAACCATCATCAAGTTCTCAATGGAATATTCTTCAAACATTTAAGAAAACACCTGTTGATATACTAGATAGAGAAATTCCATCTATTAAGCCATACATAGAGTATGCTTGGAACATGCGTCAATTACCTGATGGTCCTTATGATATTAGAGCCGTTAGTAATTGTGCCGCACCGGGCCATGCAGATGCTAAGGTAGAATCCGCTGTTGCTACAGGTTTGGCAGACAGGGTTAATCCAAGTCCTTTTGGTAATCCATCGCCAGCAGATGGTATTCTTTCTCCAAATGATGAAATACAAATTCAGTTCAACGAGCCTGTAGATAATGCTTCATTAAGTTTTCAAAACTTTGATATTCGAGGTGTGCTAAATGGTAGTGCGCTTCAGAATACAGCAAGCATTCACTTTGACGGCAATAATGACTATGTTGAAATACCAACAGGATTGAATTTAGCAAACAAGTCGTTCTCGCTAGAGTTTTGGGTTAAAAGAGAGACACTGGGTGAGCAAGTTGTTTTCTCACAGGGAATAGATAATTCTCAATACCTATCTATTGGTTTTGATGCTAACAATAAATTTAATTTTAGAATAGGCAATGAAGTTGTAAGAACAAACTTGCCATATACTGATTTAACGGCTTTTAATCACTTTACTGTTTCTTACAATACAGAAACAAGTAGTTGTGAGTTATTTATAAATGGAGTGGTTGGTAACACCGGCAATACTTCAATACTTGGTAAATACGAAGGCGGAGGAAAAACTATTATCGGAAAATTATCGAAAGACAACATGTTCGGATTTGTTGGTAACCTACGCGATTTCCGCTTATGGAACCGTACAAGAAATTCTGGTGAAATTACGAGCTCATTTAATAAAAGCTTAAAGGGAACTGAAGCAGGTATAATCGCAAATTGGCGCTTTGATGAAGCAACAGGTTTAGAAGCTAAGGATTACATAAGGGCTAGACATGCAACGATTAAAAATGCTGTTTGGCAAATTTCGCCTAAAGGCAAATCTTACCAAGCAATTAATGAGCCGTTAAATATTTTTGCTGGTAATTTAGCATTTACTAACGAAACAGACTTCACGGTTGAGTTTTGGTTCAAAAGCGCAAATACCCCAGGTGATGTTGCTTTATTCTCTAATGGTAGAGGAGATTCGACAGATGTTAATATTGATTTGAAATGGAGTATTGAGAAAAATGCTGCCGGAAAAATTATTGTTAAACACCGTGGATTAAATTTTGAAGCTGTTAGTAATAACTTCTTTGATAACAACTGGCATCATTTCGCTCTTGTAATGCAACGTTCTACCAGTATAACCGCATTTGTTGATGGAAATCAACAAAACACAACCAATACCGCTAGTTTTAGAGAGTTCGGGGGTGATAAAATTTGGTTAGGTGCAAGGGGTTTCCAATCAAATATCGGTGTGGAAACAATAGACAGAAAATATAATGGCTATTTTGATGAAGTAAGAATTTGGAATTCTTCAAGATCACAAGAGCAAATTAATAGAGACCGTGTAAATAGATTATCAGGAACTGAAACAGGCTTAGTGTTTTATTTACCTTTTGAAACGTATACTTTAAATCTTGGTGTGCCAATTTTAACACCAAGCCTTAAAGACGTGTTAGACACAGCCAGAGCAATTACTGTTAGCACAATAAATGGAAGTGGATTAAGTGATGAAACACCAACTATTAAGTTGCAACGTCCAGTTCAATCTATTAATTTCAACTATTCTGTAAACCAAGATAAGATTATTTTAACGCCAACCACTTTAGCGGAATTAATAGAAAACGTAACGTTAGATATTACCGTAAAAGATGTTTACGACTTAAATGGTAATAAAATGCAATCGCCTAAAACATGGATTGCTTTTGTAGATAAAAACCAAGTAAAATGGCAAGACCAAGAGTTTAGCTTTACTAAAAAAACAGGTGCTGCACTTTCGTTTACAAGTAATATTGTAAATTCAGGCGGAGCAATAAAACAGTTTGATATTCAAAATTTACCTGTTTGGTTATCTGCAAGCCCTTCATCGGGAGTGGTTTCACCAAACTCGTTTAAAACAATATCCTTTACCATAGACCCTAATGTAAATATTGGAACCTACGAAAATCAAATCCAATTATTAACAGACTTTGGTTACCCTGATGGATTATTGGTATCATTAAAAGTATTTGCTGAGGAACCATCAACATGGGCGGTTAACGCAGGTTCATTCCAAAATGCAATGAGCATTGTTGGCCAAGTAAGGGTAAATAATGTAATCTCAACCAACCCTGATGATAAGTTAGCCGCATTTGTAAATGGAGAGTGCAGAGGTGTTGCATCTTTACAATACTACCCTCAAATAGATCGCTATTATGCTTTCTTAAATGTTTACAGCAATGTATCATCGGGCGAGAATATTGAGTTTAAAATTTGGAATGCGAGTGCTGGTAAAATACACTCTGATGTTACCCCACAAATCCAATTTATATCAAACGGACAAGTAGGTAGTATATCAACACCTCAAATATTTAATGCAACTGATAAACTTACAAGCTATATACCGCTTAGCAGTGGATGGAATTGGATATCATTTAATTTGTTGATGAAAGACTCTAACGATATAAATGCATTATTTAGAAATACAAAATCTGGTAATGGCGATATATTTAGAAGTTTAACTTCACTTGCAGATTACTCGGTAGTAGATGGCTGGGGTGGTGCATTAGCGGGCGCTAAAGCCGGTGTTAAGCCAGAGCAATCGTACCGTTTAAGAAACACTAATATTGATACATTAATTGTAACAGGTATAGAAATTGATCCAACAACTCGTCCTATTAAGTTAGATTCTGGTTGGAATTGGATTGGTTTTATTTCACAAAGAAACTTAAGTGTAAACGAAGCTTTCTCATCATTAAATGCTACCAACAACGATTTAGTTAAGAGTCAAAGTCAGTTTGCTTTATATGATAATGTAATAGGCTGGGTTGGTAGTTTAACTACATTAACTCCTAACAAAGGTTACATGTTTAGGTCTGGCTCAAATACCACATTTGCTTATCCAAAATCGGCAATGTTTGGCAAAAAAGCAACCGCAGATAATGTTTATGTAAGCAACTACTTTAAGTTAGATGCAACTAAGTTTGAGAAAAACATGAATGCAATTGTTGATGCAGGTGTTTGTAATGAGGTATTGGCAACTGGCAGGTTTAGTGTTGGTGCTTATGTAAACAATCAATTACGTGGTGCAACAAAACCAACTGCATTAAGCAATGGCAGAAACCTATTCTTTATTACCCTGATGGCAAACGAAGAACAAGAGGTATTAAGCTTTAAGTTACTTGACGAAAAAACTGGATTAACATACGACTTAAATGGAAACATGAAGTTCGAAACCAACAAGCTTATAGGTTCATTAACTCAACCACAAGCACTATCAATTGGTGGCAACTTTAAGTGTAATGATTTTGTTACTGCTAAGGTTAGTGGTTTACAAATATTCGCGCATCCAAATCCTTTTAATACCAGTGTTGTATTAAATGTACAAGGATTTACGGCAGCTAAACTTAACATTAAAGTTCTTGATGTTACAGGTAAGTTGGTTGATGCTTTTGAATACGAAACACATGGTGAATCAAATTGCAACATAAACTGGAAGCCAACCGATCGTGGAGTAGAAGTTAACCAAGGATTTTACTTTGTAGAAGTGGAAGGCAATAACCAAACAGTTCGTACAAAAATTATCAAAAATTAAAATACTAAAAAATAAGCACGGCCTTTGGCGGTGCTTATTTTTTGTTTATTACACAAAAAACCACAACAAACCTTTATATGAAAATTAAACAGTTACTTTACCTAACACTGCTTTTTTTAGCGTCCAAAACTACAATGGCCGCTGCTCCAACGTGGAGCGTTAATCCTGCTCTCTTTCAGTATTCAATGACAGCAGTTACTGTTGCAAATGTAAACTGTGTCGAATTAACCAATCCAAGCGTACGTATTGGTGCATTTGTTGGTACAGAACTTAGAGGAACGGCCTTAACAAGTACCGTACTTAGTGGCAGGTATACTGCTTCAATGGTAATTTACAGCAATGTAACATCAAACGAAACGGTAACCTTTAAAATGTACAACCCAACCACCGACTCTATTTATGATGCAAGGGTAAGTGTAGCTTTTCAAGATAATGCAAATTATGGCTCAAGCGGCAATCCGTTTGAAGTAAAAAGTAACAACGCACCAACTGCAATGCAATTATCAAACAATAGCATTAACGAAGGCGTGCCTACAAATACAACTGTAGGAACATTTACCAGTACCGATATTGATGCTGGAGAAACTTTTACCTATAGCCTAGTTAGTGGAAGTGGTAGCACCGATAATGCTAATTTTAATTTTTCTGGCAATGCATTGCGCAGTTCGTCAGTATTTAATTTTGGAAATAAAACATCGCATAACATTAGGGTTCGTGCAACAGATGCCAATGGTTGCTTTTTTGAATCAACCCATACCATTAATATTATTGATGTAAACACAGCCCCTTCAGATATATTAATTACCGACTCAACGGTTAATGAAAACAGCGCGGCTCTAACTGTTGTTGGTTCTTTTAGTGCTTTAGATAATGATTTAAGTGATACATATAGCTACACCTTAGTGGCAGGAGTTGGCAGTACTGATAATGCAAGCTTTAATATTAACGGAACAAACCTACGTACCCTTGCCATGTTTAATTACGAGGTAAAGTCGTCATATAGCATTCGTGTTAGGGTAACAGATGGTGCAAGCAATACATTTGATAGAGTATTTACTGTTTTGATTGATGATATAAATGATGCACCTACAAATATAATGGTAAATGGCAACAGCAATGGAACAACCTTTATGGAAAACAAACCACTAGGATCTGTAATTGCTAATTTAACAACAACCGATGAAGATGTTGCAAACACGTTTACATACAGCTTTGTTAACACACCTGGTAACAACAACAGCGATTTTACTATTATTGGAAGCCAATTACGCACCAATATTTTGTTCGATTATGAAACCCGTCAAAACTATGTAGTGTTTGTACAAACAAATGATGGAAGCGGTGGACTGTTTACTAAGCAATTATTGTTAACCGTAACGGATAGCAATGATGCACCCACAGCAATTAATTTAACAAATAACAGCATAACAGAAAACCTACCAGCAAATACATTTGTAGCAAAACTTTCAGCTACTGATCCAGATGGTAGCGGAACTTACACATATACTTTTGTAAATGGAACCGGTAGCAGCGGCAATGCTAACTTTGTAATTAGCAATGATAGTTTATATACAGCATCATCATTCGATTTTGAAACAACAGCTAGTTATAGCATTAGAATAAATGTAAATGATGGAAGTAATGGAACATTTCAACAAGCATTCTCAATTAATGTTATAAATGCTAACGATATTCCAACTGATATCAATATTACATCTAACCAAATTGCAGAAAATCTGCCAACAAATACCGCGGTTGGAACCCTTTCTACAGCCGACCAAGATGCCACAAACACATTTATTTATAGTTTGGTAAGTGGAGTAGGTAGCACAGACAATGCAAGCTTTAATATTTCTGGCAACACTTTGCGTTCATCGGTTTCGTTTGATTACGAAACAAAAAACTCTTACTCTGTTAGGGTGCGCACAATCGACAATGGAAGTGCAACTTTCGAAAAAGTATTTACCATTAATGTAACTGATGTTGTTGATGCACCAACTAACATGTCAATATCAAACGATACCATTAATGAAAATTTACCAGCAAATACTTTTGTAGGTACATTAAATGGAGTTAGCCAAGATCCAAGCGCAGTATTTACTTATTCGTTTGATAACAGCGTTACAGGAAATAACAATAGCAGCTTTATAATTTCAGGCAACCAGGTGTTATCAAACGGTGTTTTTGATTATGAAACTAAAAATGTGTACACGCTTTATATCAATGCAAGCACTGGTCCTTCATCATCGTTTACCAAGTTAATTCAAATTCACGTTCGTAACCAAAACGATGCACCAACCGAATTGAGTTTAAGTAATAATTCTGTTAAAGAAAACAAAGCAATTGGCACATTTATTGGCGTTTTAACAAGTACTGATGCAGATGCAAACAGCACATTTACTTATGCACTTGCAAGCGGAATTGGCGCAACACACAATAACATGTTTAGTGTTAGAAACGACAGTTTATTTACAGCAGTAGTGTTTGATTACGAGCAACTAAATTTATTTTCTATTAGGTTAAAAACTACGGATAATGGTAGTGCTGAAATTCAAAAAGTATTTGCAATTAATATTATTGATAGCAATGATGCACCAACGGCAATTGGCATTAATAACTTAAGTGTTACAGAGAATTTGGCTGCTGGGACTACAATTGGCACAATAAGTACAACAGATGCAGACGCAAACCAAAGCTTTACTTATACATTGGTTGCAGGTGTTGGTGCTACAAATAACAACTTGTTTAATATTCAAGGTTCGCAATTGCGCACTGCCGCTTCGTTTAATTTTGAAACACAGCAAGAATATAAAATCAGGGTTCAAACTAATGATGGACAAGGTGGAATTTATGCGGATACATTTACCATTACAATTGTTAATGCCAACGATGCACCAACTAACATATCTATAAGCAATAATATTTTGGTTGAAAACAGACCAGTAAATAGTGTAATTGGAGCATTTACAACAACTGATGAAGATCTTTCAGATGTGTTTGTTTATTCGTTTTCTAATGTAACAGGTAATGATAACAGCGCATTTTTTATTAATGGAAACCAATTACGCAGCAATAGCAACTTTAACTTTGAAGGCAAACAGGTTTATAATGTTTACATTCAAACTAGTGATGGTGTTGCAACCTTTACTAAACAGTTTGTAATTAATATTGCAGATAGTAATGATGCACCAACAGATATAGCACTTGGCACACAAAGTTTAAACGAAAACAAACCAGTAGGTTCTTTTATTGGCCAGTTTAGCACTACAGATGCTGATGCCGTTAGTTCATTTGCCTATACCTTAACAAGTGGTGTTGGTGCAACAAACAACACATCGTTTTATATTAGTAACGATAGCTTATACAGTGCCGCAATATTAAACTTTGAGTTGCAAAACTCGTTTAGTATTAGGGTAAGTTCTACAGATAATGGAGGCCTTTCTTTCCAAAAAGTATTTACAATAACAGTTAATGATAGCAATGATGCACCAACTGGAATTAACCTTACAGCTTCATCAATATCAGAAAATCAACCTATAGGTACAACTGTTGCAACCATAAACACTGTTGATGCAGATGCTGGTCAAACCTTTACTTATGCATTAGTTGCTGGCGCTGGTTCAACCAACAATAGTTTATTTAGCATTCAAAATGGTTTATTAAAAACCAATACAATATTTAATTACGAGTTAAAACAAAACTACACCATCCGTATTCAAACAAACGATGGAAATGGTGGCACATTTACAGACACATTTAATATTACCGTATTAAATGCAAACGATGCACCAACCAATATTACCATGTCTAATTTAAATGTAACCGAAAATAAAGCAATTGGATCATTTGTAGGGTCGTTTACAACTACTGATGAAGATACTTCGGATATGTTTAGTTATAGTTTTGTAAGTGTTGGAACTAACGATAATTCAAGCTTTTTAATTACTGGTAACGAGTTACGCACTAATGCAACATTTAATTACGAAACCAAACAATTATACGTAGTTAATATTCAAACCAACGATGGAAATGGTGGTACACATAACAAACAGTTTTTAATAAACATAAACGATAGCAATGATGCGCCTACGGATATTATTTTATCTAGCAATACTATCATTGAAAACCAACCAGCATTAACTTTTATTAGCAAACTAAGCACAACCGATGTTGATGCAGGAGCTAGTACATTTACATATACTTTAGTTTCAGGAGTAGGAGCAACACATAATAGTAGCTTTGTTATTAGCAACGATAGTTTATATAGCAATACCTCGTTTAATTATGAACAATTGGCTACACTTAGCATTCGTGTAAGATCAACAGACAATGGTTCTTTATCTACCGAAAAAGTATTTACCATTGGTGTTAATGATGCAAATGATGCTCCTACAGCGCTAAGTTTAAGCAATGTTATTGTAAGTGAAAATGTTCTATTGCGTACACGTATCGGTATATTAAGCACAACCGATGCAGACCTTACCAATACCCATAACTACAGCTTAGTTACAGGGGTTGGATCAACTGATAATGCATCGTTTATTATTATTGGCAACGAACTAAAAACCAATGTTGCATTAAACTACGAAGTTAAAAAGGTGTACCAAGTACGCGTTCAAACAAACGATAATAATGGTGGTACTTTTGATCAAACATTTACCATTAATGTTAACGATAGTAATGATGCACCAACAAACATTATTTTAAGCAATAATAGTT
>JAGPCI010000233.1 GCA_018058165.1 Bacteroidia bacterium | reverse complement strand
GTGCATATCGATGGTCCTGACGAACGCAGTATTGATAATGCTTTATTGTTTAAAAAGGGTTCGTTTAAATTAATTTCGTCAAAATCGGTTAATGTACCGTTAGAAAATACCAAAACCCGAGATGTGTTATTGGTTCGTTTGCAAGCAAAAAATAAAGCACAAATTGTAGTTTTGGTTAATCATTTTCCATCGCGTATTGGTGGCGAAGAAAAAAGCGAACACAAACGTTTTGCAGCAGCGCAAGTTGTGCGTAATATTTGCGATAGTTTATATCAACTTAACCCCTCAGAAAACATTGTAATTATGGGCGATTTTAACGATGAACCTAACAATAAAAGCATGGATAGTGTGCTTCGTGCAAAAGCAAACGAGTACGATTTAAACAACGGTAACTTGTATAATGCGATGTACGAATTAAAACAAAATAACGAAGGCTCGCATTATTACAAAGGGCATTTTTCTATGTTAGATCAAATTATAATTAGCAGCAGTATTACCAATTGCACAGGCACTATTTGTTACCAAAAAAGCTCAGCTACCATATACAAACAACCTTGGATGGTAGAGGCAGAAGGCAAATACAAAGGCGCACCATTCCGTACCTTTATTGGCGATAAATTTGTGGGCGGTTACAGCGACCATTTGCCAGTGTACATTATGCTTACCCTAAAAAAGAAATAAGATTTTATAAGCAAATTTTTCTTAGGTATTTTGGGGCATGGCCGGGCTATCCACGCTACATGGTAGCTAGTTGCTTCCGAAGCTTCGGAACCCTATGCCGGGCTTGCTGTCCGTTAGCATGTTTTCCTTACTTTAATAATTAGTATCTATCTTTTTAGTCACGATTTATTCTGCTAAATCACTTGTGTTAAACTTGTTTCAAATAATTAAAATGCTATTTTGCTTAGTGTAACAATATTTTGATGAAATATTACCATCAGATAAAATGTATGCGAAATTGTTCTCGCAGAAAATGGATTAAATATTATATACTAATATCTTGAAAATTATTTTATTGAATTGGCATACTATGTTGTAAAAATCTATTAACTGAATTTTTTCAGGTACTCTAATTAACCCGAATTCGGTATAATTAAAAATTGAATAAAGAGACTATGGCAAAGAAAAAGACAATTCAGGTAAAGGGAGTAGAAATTGCGATTTTGCAGAATAAAGAGGAAGACTATATTTCTTTAACAGATATGGTGAAGAGCGAAACCGCAATACACTAGAATTTATTGGTATTTGGGAATAAATGAACAATTCTTATTTTAAAGGTAACGAATTCGTAACCTTTAAAAACCAGGCAGGATTGAATAGTTTTAACCTTACCCCTCGTAAGTGGATTGATGCTACAAACGCAATTGGTATTATTTCAAAGGCAGGACGTTATGGTGGTGGTACATTTGCGCATAAAGATATCGCATTTGAATTTGGAAGCTGGCTCAGTCCTGAATTTGTTTAGTTTATTATCAATCCATAAAAAACACGCCAAAAATTGCTGTTGCATTTTGTTTAAAAATGAGCTTCAGTTATAAATTAATAGAAAATGATACGATAAATAATTTAGCGTTTTAAATAAAAAAATCATTTTAAAACGAGTTATTCGTATAAACTTTAGCACATATATATGCAGTTAAATTTATCGTTTACTTACAGCATTTGGGTGTTTCTTATTTCAGTAATCTTACTCTGGATTTTTAGTAAAAAACTTTCGGAAGTAGTTAATTTTATAGATGATGAATTTAATTTAGGAAGTTCATTTGGCGGAACAATTATTTTATCTATAGTTACTAATTTACCCGAAATTGCTATTACTGTAAGTGCAGCAAGCAAAGGAAACATAGATTTAGCAGTAGGTAATATTTTGGGCGGTATTGTTATTCAATCTATGCTATTGGTGCTGTTTGATTTTGCATCAAGAAAAGAGAAAAAACCATTGAGTGCACTGGTGAGTGATAAAGCCAGTATTTTACAAGGACTATTTTTAATTTCAATATTGGCATTTGTTATTTTAGGAAAACAACTTAACCAATCAATGATAGCTTATAGAAGCACACCTCCCGAATTACTTATTGCATTTTCGTGGATAGTGAGTATTATATTACTGAGGGGAATTAAAGATAAAAAACAAACAAAATTAACCAAGGCGGTTGCTCCAATTTATACCAGAAAATCGGCTATAACTTGGTTAATTAGCATTGCAATTATTGTACTGGTATTTGGTGTGTTATTAGAAGCCACTAGTGATGTTATTGCTACACATTTTAATATAAATGGAGTTGTATTTGGTGCTACAATTTTAGCATTAGTTACCTCATTGCCCGAAATATCTGGTGGTTTAGCATTTGTAAAGGATAAAACCTATCAACCAATTATCAGTGATATTTTTGGTGGAAATGCTTTTTACCTGTTTTGTTTTTAGTTGCCACGCTAATTACCAACGACTCAATTTTACCTAAAGCGGGTAACCTTGATATTTATTTAACAGCTGTAGCCATGCTTATTACCACAGTGTATGTTATCGGAATGATTTTTAAACTTCCCAATCGTAAACTTGGTATTGGTGCCGACTCGTGGATTGTAATCGTTATCTATATCCTCTCTGTAATTGGTATGTTTTATGTTTGATAGCAATTTAATAATTAAGCTTTTTATCAAATGTCTATATCTCTGAATTGCACAACTACAAAATCAACCAAAAAAAAAGTCCCGCAAAATTTGCGAGACTCTTTAATAAATTTTGTTTAAGATAATATTACAAATGCATTCTATCTTTTTTAGCCAATAATTGCTCGTTTGTTTCTACATGGTCAGGGTCAGGTATGCAGCAATCTACAGGACAAACTGCAGCACATTGTGGTTCTTCATGAAACCCAACACACTCTGTACATTTAGTAGTTACAATAAAGTAAGTATCGTCTGATACGGGAGCAAAGCGTTTAGACACTTCTATTGTTTCGCCATTCACTTCAATCGTTCCCGATAAAGAGTTTCCATCAGCCCAAGCCCATTCTGCGCCACTTTCGTAAATTGCATTGTTAGGACATTCAGGTTCGCATGCACCACAGTTGATGCATTCGTCAGTAATCATTATAGCCATAATTGTTCTTTATTTTCAGTTAATATAACAAATGCAAAATAAGTTTTGTTGCTTTGCATTAAAAAATATAATTGTTCTAAATAACGATGAATTTTCAACATTCTATACAAACCCTATCAAAGCTAGGTGCTTTTTTTAAGCATCAAGCCCAAACAAATAACGAAGTTTTTTATAAAGCCCATATTCATAACCCTTGGTTTACTGTGCCCTATGTGCAAAAGGCGGTTGCAGCTTGGGGCGATGAATTAAGTGCTGATAACATACAGAGTTGGTTAGCAAGTTATCAAAATATTTCTACACCAGCACCAAAAACGGTGGCTATTATTATGGCCGGAAATATTCCGCTTGTTGGATTACACGATTTATTGTCGGTTTTAGCATGTGGCCACAAAGCCATTGTTAAACTTTCGGCAGATGATACCGTGCTAATGAAGTGGGTAATTGAAAACCTAATTGCTATTGAACCAGATTTGGCCAATCGTATAGAGATTATTGAACACCGTTTGCCCAAAGATTTTGATGCAGTAATTGCAACGGGTAGCAATAACACCAATCGTTATTTTGAGTATTATTTTAAAACCAAACCACATTTGTTGCGTAAAGCGCGCACTAGTGTAGCGGTACTAACAGGACACGAAACGCCCGAAGATTATAAAACTTGGGGATGATATTTTTACTTATTTTGGGTTGGGTTGTCGTAATGTGTCTAAACTTTATGTACCACAAGATTATGATGTAACCTTGTTTTTAGATGGCATTGAAGCATTTAACGACCATATCAATCATCATAAATATGCTAATAACTATACCTATCATAAAGCAATTTTATTGATGAATTTAGCTGAACATTTAGACAATGATTTTTTGTTGCTAAAGGAAGATGAGAATATTGCCTCGCCACTTGGCTTATTGCATTACGAGCGATACAATACTTTAGAAGAATTAGCCGAAACATTAAATAACAATACCGAACAAATACAATGTGTGGTAAGTAAAATTAACTTTTCAAACAGCATTCAATTAGGCAAAGCACAACAACCCGGCCTTGTTGATTACGCTGATGGTGAAGATACCATTAAGTTTTTGCTTGAATTGTAGTAGGGAAGTGGGATAAAAAAGGTTACTTAAGAATTAGGTTTATTTTATGTGTAATAAATTTCGGTCGATTAATTAGTCAATTCTTAAATATCGCAGATTGCGATATGCGATAATGTTATTTTATAGCTTGT
>JAGPCI010000231.1 GCA_018058165.1 Bacteroidia bacterium | reverse complement strand
GTTTGGTGCAATTGCCTTTGGGCAACAACCCGTTTATAGGCAACTGGGTAAGCAAGATGGTTTGCCTAGTAATACCATTTACAGCAGTTTACATGATAGGCAAGGTTATCTTTGGTTTGGTACCGAAAAAGGTTTGGTAAAGTATGATGGGCATTCTTTTAAAATATTTACCCATCCCAAAATGACAGGACAAGCAGTATCTGATTTGCAATTAGATAAGTTGGGTAGGGTATGGTGTCAAAATTTTATTGGGCAACATTTTTACGCATTTAACGATTCGTTGTTTTATCCCACAAAAATTAAAACTGCTGGATTTTATATTCCAATCGTAATTGATAAAAAGGATCAAATTTATATTACGATAGACGACTCTATTTTTGTATATAATAAAAGTTTAAATCTTGTTGATTCTGTTTTTGTAGGTAGGGAGTTTGCTTCACCATTTTTATTTAATAACCAATTTACATTTACGGCTGATAGCTTTTTAATGAGGTATAATAAAGGAAATGTGCAAACTATAAATAATTACCCTCAATTTAATTCTCAATATTCTCGTTTGCATACCTTTAATATCAACCAAAAAATATTTTGTTACCCTAAACCTTTTAGCGAGTCGATTATTTATCAAGTATATCCAAGTAAAAAACGCATTCAATTAACAACCGATTTTGGCAAAGCAAGTATTCAAACCGTATCCGTTACAAACGACTCGTTAATATTTATAAACACTACAGATGGAACGTATTTATTTAACCGCAATCTTAGCGTGGCAATTGGCAATAAACCACTTTTTAAAGGATATAGTATTTCGGGTGTTTTGCAAGATAAAAATGGCGCATATTGGATAACCACTTTAGGTAAAGGAATTTTGTATATTCCAAGTTTAAGTGCCATGCAGTTTAGTGTGTTTGATGAGCTTTTGTTAAGGTCATGTACCTATAAAAACGGGGATGTATTAGTTGGTGGTAACTCAGGTGTGGTTTATACCCTCAACAATAAACAAAATAAATTACAACCCTATTTAACAATTAACGCCAAGCAGCAAATAAGTAGTTTATTGTTTGATAGTATTACCGATGTTTTATTTGCCGGAAATGGTAGGTTAAACATCTTTAAACACCAAAAACAAGTTGGATATGTTGATGCTGCCTCAAAAGAAATTAAAAAGGTAGATAAAGGCACCTTTATGTTTGCTGCATCAGGGTTAGTTGGTTTAATTTGTTTTGATTCATCGGCTTTTGAAAAATTATGGCTACCAAGGCTTAACTTAATTTCCACCAATAAGCATTATCGGGTTTATCGTTTTGTTTCACACACAGAAGGACTAAGAAACATCACAATTTCTTATCATCAACCAACCCAAACCATTTATGTAGGTACATCAAAAGGGTTATTACAAATATCCAAAAACAATGACGCTTTTTTACCCTATAACAATAAACCCGTAATTGCTACTAATTTAGAGTGGGTTAATAATGAACTCTATGTTTCAACCGAAAATTTAGGAGTTTTAAAATTATCGTATAATCAATTGTTAACCGTTAATCATTTAATGCCTAAGGTAGGTAAAACGGTAACTAGGTTAAAGTATCAACACAAAATTCTTTATGTTTTATCAGAAAATGGGGCATTTGCTTTCAATCCTGTAACTGCAAAATTTACTTCAATAATCGCTGGGTTTGGACAATCCAATATCGAAGAGTATAAAGATATTGTATTTAATCAACAACAAATTTACTTAGTTGGAGGCGATTTGGTAATGCTGTTGCCCTTAAATCCTCCTTCGGTTCAACACAGAAATGAAGCTTTAGCAATAACACATTTATACAGTAATTACGTACCATTTGATAGTAAAAAAGTAGTGCGTTTATCTCCTTCGCAAAATAACATCCGCATACTTTTTTCGGTGCCATGGCTTAACTTAAATGATAAATTAAACTTTGCCTACAAATTAAATGATGCTGACTGGGAAAACATAGATGGGGGAAATAGAGAGCTTAATTTATTAGCCTTGTCTCCAAATAAATATACTATACAAATAAAGGCCGAAAGTACTTCGGGTTTTGAGTCAAATATCGAAAAGGTTTCGTTTGAGATATTGCCTCCAATATGGGAAAGATGGTGGTTTTATTTTTTGATGATAGTGTTTGTTGGTGCTATTTTTTATGCATTGTATGCTTATCGTATCAAACAAATTAACCGTCAAAATAAATTATTAGCCGATAATTTTGAACTTGAAAAAAACCTTCAAAAATCAATGCTAAGTTCTATAAAGGCGCAAATGAACCCTCACTTTATTTTTAATGCACTTAATACTATTCAGTCGTATATTTACTTAAATGATAAACAAAATGCCTCACGTTTTTTAGCCAAGTTTTCATCACTTACCCGAAAAATATTAGAGATGAGTAATGCCGATACTATATCATTAGATATGGAATTAAGTTCGTTGCAATTATATTTAGAGTTAGAGAAAATGCGCTTTGAAGAAAGTTTTGAATTTAACATTAAGGTTGATGAAAATATTCAAACTGCAATGATAAGATTACCCTCTATGATTTTGCAGCCTTATATTGAAAATGCTATTAAACACGGTCTTTTGCATAAAGATGATGACCGAAAATTAAACATTCATTTCTCCCTAAATCAAACCAATTTAATAGTAAGTATTGATGATAATGGAATTGGAAGAAAACGTGCATCGCACATTAATGCTACAAGAAATGAACAACATCAATCATTTTCTACGCAAGCCAACCAAACTCGTTTGGAATTGCTAATGCAAAGCAAAAAAAACAAATTGGTGGTTGAGTATATTGATAAAGTAGATAACCAAAAACAAACTATGGGTACCACCGTAATATTAACCATTCCTGTTATCGAAAATAGTTTAGTGAATTAATATATAGATTTGGTGAACCGCCTATAAGTGGTTAAACACTAATAATTAGTTTTGATGAAAATGATACGAGCCATTATTATTGATGACGAAAACAAAGCCCGACAATTGCTACAAGCAATGTTAAGCGATTTGTGTCCTGATGTGCAAGTAGAAACCGTATGCAATAACTTAGCTAGTGGTATAAAAGCAATTAAACAATACAAACCCAATTTGGTATTTTTAGATATTGAAATGCCCGGACATAATGGTTTACAATTGCTAGATTTTTTACTTGAAGAGGAAATTACTTTTGATATAGTTTTTGTTACTGCATATAGCGATTACGCAATTAGTGCATTTAAATTAGAAGCCATAGATTATTTGTTAAAGCCTGTAGATGCCGACTTGTTAGTGGCTGCGGTTGAACGTTGTAAAAAAAATCACTTATCCGAATTAGAAAAATATCAACTTCTTAAACATCGTTTTAGTAGAGCACATTACGATAAATTAGCCATTTCTCAGTTAGAAGGAATAAGATTAATAGAGCATGATAAAATTTTGTATCTAGAAGGAGATGGATCTTACACCAAAATTATTTGTAAAGATGGCGAACAATACACAGCCAGTAAAAATTTAAAATATTTTGAAGGTGCATTAAACACAAACCCCGACTTTTTTAGGTGCCATAAATCGTTTATTATAAATACTAAATTTGTACAGGGCCTTACAAAAGGGGAAAAACCAACTGCCACTATTCTTAATCAAGGCATCTCCGTTTCGGTTGATAAAATTGATGAATTAATAGACATGCTTAAAATTAATAATCAGCCTAAGTAAGTTTTATTGTTGGCTTTTGATGACTATGTTGCTATTTAATTATTAAGATTTTTGTATATCCGTCAGCTTACCAGTAATTTTTATAACTAAGTTGTATTCTAGCATTGATAAATGTATTTTGTTAACCGTGCTAAGGCTTGATAAGAATAATATTATTCCATTTTAAAAGCCATTTAAAATTATAATCTCTTTCCTTTTGGGTTGCCACCCAAGCCTGCGTCACTTTTTTCTTGATAAAAAAGTAACCAAAAAATCAAGGCTTACGACAATTTTACTACAATCTACTGAGTATGTTTTTTTCCACGCAATCCAAGCCACTGCGTTTCAGGATTGCTTTCAATGGCCACTCCACAAACATACTCATTGATTGTTAAGTAAAATTCTCAGAGGCCGAATATGAGTCATTCAAACAGTCCATGCAAAAAGTAAATGTTATTGTTTGATGAAAATTAAGAGGGACTAGGGTGCGGCTGGTGTCCACGAATTGTGTGAAATTTGACTACATCGGCCCAAGAGGCGTTGGCATGTGCGCCAAGATGTAGGTCAAATTTGGTATTCGTGGGGGGCTTTTTGGTTACTTTTTGCCCAAACAAAAAGTGACAAAAGAAAAACGAGAATTATTCTATTAC
>JAGPCI010000232.1 GCA_018058165.1 Bacteroidia bacterium | reverse complement strand
GGTTCTAAAACCATTAGAAAAATTATAATCAAACGGTTGGAGTGCAATTTTCATAGACGCAGAAGCAAAGGTTTGTTTTACATCTGTTTTGCGTACTTTATACTCCCATTTACCACATTTTAAATCCTGCTGTCTACCATCTGCTTTAGGGGTAGGCATAACCTTAATACTAAATGCACGTGTAACACGCCCAACATTAGGGCAAAACTTGTCGGCAGCAGTAACCGTAAAATAATAAGGTAAAGTTCTACCATCGCTATCTTCTGTTTGCCAGCAAAACTGCCAAGAGTCTTCACGCGGCCTAGGCATGCCAGGGCCAACAGCATAAGTTGGCGCAAAGTTTAATTTACCAGGTCGCACAATACCTTCGTTCCAAGACATGTAAGTGGTATCAAACCTTTGTATGGCAGGGTAAACATCGGTATCTTTAGCTATTATAGTAAAACACAATAATTCTCCAGCACAGATATCATAATCGTATTTTGGTCGATTATTGTCCCCCGAAGGAATGGTGGCAAAACGAGGTGGGTTATTACCAGGACAATTAAATACATAAAGCTGTAAATCTCGTTGTGTAATACCAACTAAAACAGGGTTGCCATTATCATCATAACTCCATTGTTTTATTCGCACATTTAAATTGCCATATATATAGCCAGCGGTATTATTAAGGGCGTTAAAACTTATATCCCCATTAATAGAGTCGATAATAACATACGGGCCATTGGGCTGAGGAAAATTGATATGAGGAACTTTAGTTGAGTTTAATGGGAAAGGGTAATTAGCGCCACCTGGTGGTTGGTAATTAACAGGATTTCCTCCTGATTGCAACGAAGGAGCGATTTCGTATGTTAATGAATCATCATCAGGGTCAACAGCACCCATGTTAAATACATATTCTTGACCTGAACAAAGTGTTGCCACAGGCTCATTTTTCAAAATAGGGGATTTGTTTTTACAAGCAGCTAAAGAGCGATTAAAAATATTGATGGTAGCACCAATTCTAAAATCCTGTCCACTTGAACCTGCTAAATTCCAGATATTTGCGTTACGGCAACATAAAGTCCAATACACATCCCAATAAGTACAATTAGAGTTATTTAATGAAGGGTAATTTAAATTTAAAGTACCTTCAAATACATACTTTTCTACTGAAGGAGAGTAAGGGCCTGGTGTTACTTGGTTTAAATTATGGCAACCATTTTTAGCACTGTTTCCGCATAACTCTACATTTGCTTTACCCACATCCTCTACTTTAACTAATGATAAAGTAGCAGATACTTGATTTGGTGTTGCAGTACACCCTGCAGGGTTTAAGGTAGTATTAGGTTTAGCAATCACGCTTTGGGTACAACCCATGCTGCTACAAAGTGTAGCACCTGTACAGTCGCGATATATAATTAGCCTAATTTTCCAAGTTCTGGGGCCGGTACATTCATACTCTACGTCACCACCCACAACGTGAGATGCGTAGGTATTGTTAACGCTAAGTAACATTGCCAATGTTAATATTAAAAGGCTTCCCAGCTTTTTAAGTGTAGTAAAAGATTTATTCATAATTCTGTTATTATATTCTTGAAATTAGGTTATTCAGCAATAACTCAGTCTCAAAAGTACAACATTCAACTTTTAGTTGTACACGTCTTAATACATATTAAGAACAATTTAAGAGCTTTGCTTTTTGGGTTTGCTATTATTACTTTGCTTTTTAATGCAATCAAACATAATGAATAAATTACAGCAAAACATTTGGGATACTTATAATTTTAAATCGCTCGAGAACAAGTGTTTTAGCATTTCAGAGGTGGATGTTTCCAACTATTCTTTATGGCGATATCATCAATTTTTACCAGTTGATATTAAAGGTGCTGTTACTTTAGGAGAAGGATTTACGCCATTGTTGGAGTTAAGTTTTGCGGGTAAAAGGGTTTTTATCAAACAAGATTATTTGTTTCCTACTGGATCTTATAAAGATAGAGGAGCCTCTGTTTTGATGAGTTATGCCAAACAATTAGGGGTAAATAGTGTGGTGCAAGATAGCAGTGGAAATGCGGGTTGTTCGATTGCGGCTTATGCAACTTATGCCAATATTAAATGCGAAATTTATGTGCCTGCTGATACCAGTAAAGCCAAACTGGCTCAAGTTGCTGCCTATGGAGCCAAGTTAAATTTAGTTGATGGTGATAGAGAAGACACCGCTGAAGCTGCACTTGTTGCTGCAAATAATAGTTATTATGCAAGCCATTGTTATAACCCAATTTTTTTAGAGGGTACAAAAACTTTTGCTTACGAAGTTTGCGAACAATTGGGTTGGAAGTCGCCAGATGTGGTTGTATTACCTGCCGGAAATGGAACATTGATATTGGGATGTTACATTGGTTTTAAACATTTGTTTGAAAGTGGTATCATAACCAAAATGCCTAAACTAGTTGCCATACAATCTCAAAATTGTGCACCACTTTTTAGTGCTTGGAAACAAGGATTATTAGCACCCAAAATAATTAAACCAGAATATACATTGGCCGAAGGAATTGCCATAGCAAACCCAATTAGAGGTGCTGAAATGATACACGCAATAACAGAAACTAAAGGCAGTTTTATTACCGTAAGTGATGATGAAATTATTGATGCGCTGAAAGTTTGTTTTAAAAAAGGATTTTATATTGAGCCAACAAGTGCTGCAACAATAGCAGGATTAATTAAGGCATTTAATGAAACTGATGGTGAAATCTGGGTAAGTTTATTTAGCGGAAACGGATTAAAAAGTACCGATAAAATTATGTCGATACTTAATAATGAGGTTATACCGAAAGTACATTTAAAATAGTCCAATTTAGGCGCTGGCTGCATTGAACTATTTTCATGTAGCATTGGCATTACTTATTAGCGGGTGTTTTTAACACCTTATCATAAATTGCTTCGTATTGCGGAATAATTTTATCAATATGGAAATCGAGTGCACGTTTTTTTGCATTTTGTTTAAATGTAAGCAATCTTTTTTCATCGCTAAGTATATATATAGCTTTTTCGGCCATACAATCTACATCGCCTACATTACATAAAAAACCAGTTTCTCCGTCAATATTTAATTCTGGAATTCCACCTGCGTTACTACTAATTACAGGTACTTCACATGCCATTGCTTCAAGTGCAGCCAATCCAAAACTTTCTGTTTCACTTGGCATTAAAAACAAATCACATACTGATAAAATTTCTTCAACAGGATCTTGTTTGCCTAAAAATATTACACTTTCGCACAATGCTAATTCTCTACACAGCATTTCCATGTTTTGTCTTTCAGGCCCATCACCCACTAAAATTAATTTTGATGGAATTTGTTGTACAACTTTTGCAAATACGCGCATCACATCTTCAACCCTTTTTACTTTCCTAAAATTACTGGTATGTACCAATAGTTTTTCTCCTTGTGATGAAATTGCTTTACGAAAATGCTCGCGTGGTTTTTTGCTAAAACGTTCAAAATCTATAAAGTTAGGTATAACCTCAATGTCTTTAGTTACTTTAAAGTGCTTGTAGGTGTCTTGTTTTAAGGAGTCGGAAACTGAAGTGATGGCATCCGACATATTTAGCGAATAAGTTACAACTGGCGTAAACGAAGCATCTTTTCCAATTAATGTAATATCTGTACCATGTAGTGTAGTAATAATTGGGATATGAATTCCTTCGGTAGCCAATATTTGTTTGGCAAAAACAGCAGCCGATGCATGTGGAATTGCATAATGAACATGTAACACATCCAGTTTTTCAAATTTTACCACGTCTACCAATCTACTGGTTAAAGTAGTTTCGTACGGTGGGTAATCAAATAATGGATAACTACTTACGTATACTTCGTGGTAAAATAAGTTATTGGTAAAAAAATCTAAACGAGCGGGTTGTTTGTAACTTATAAAATGAACCTGATGACCAAGCTCGGCAAGTGCTTTACCCAATTCGGTTGCTACAACCCCACTTCCACCATATGTTGGATAACAAACTATTCCTATTTTCATATTTATACTATCAAGCTACAAAGATGAAACATTCAAGTTAAGTTTTTGTGTTGATTCACCGATTATTTTGTATCTATCACACACTAAGTAGTTAACTTGTGCTACTTTTATTTGGTTAGGTATAAAAATAGTTGAATAAAAAAACGCGCGGCCTTTGGCCGCGCGTTATAAATTTTCTTTATCGGTTACGCATTTCCAATGCGTAAATTGGGTTAAATAAAAACCTTACCTTAATAAAGTAATAGATCCAGAGTAGGTATATTTTTTATCGTTAAAACTAGTAGCATTAACTTGGTAAATGTACACATCTTGCGGGCATTCGGCACCCGAGTTG
>JAGPCI010000230.1 GCA_018058165.1 Bacteroidia bacterium | reverse complement strand
GGTTATGGCGATACACAACCTGTTGCTGACAACAAAACAGAAGAAGGCAGAAAATTAAATCGCAGAACAGAGTTTAAGGTGATAAAGCTTTAATGTTTAAGGATGCGAAGCCGCGTTAGGGTTCAGAAGTTTCGGAAGCAACAGAAAGCCCCGAAAAATAGTTCGGGATTGTAAACCCACAGCCAGTATGGCGAGGACTTGGAGTGAATAGCCCTTAAAACGCCCAAAAATAATGACGAATAAGTTTTAGATTTGAAAAAAAATAGTGATGAAAGATTACACCAAATACGCAAAAGAAGTTTTTACAATTGAGGCTAAAGCATTAACCGATTTAAGCAAACAACTGGATGGCGACTTTAATAAAGCTGTTGATGCGGTGCTAAAAAGCAAAGGCAGGTTGGTAATTTCAGGTGTTGGAAAATCTGGATTAGTTGGTGCAAAAATATCGGCCACATTGGCAAGTACGGGCACTCCAAGTATGTTTATGCATCCGGTTGAAGCATTTCATGGCGACTTAGGTATGTTGCGTAAAGAGGATGTTTTGGTGGCCATATCATACAGTGGCGAAACGGAAGAATTATTAAAATTAATTCCGTTTATAAAAGCGGTTAAAATAAAAATTATTGGCATTAGTGGTAATCCAAAATCTACCTTGGCTGCTCATAGCAATTTTCACTTAAATGTAAAGGTTTATAAAGAGGCTTGTCCGCTCGAGTTGGCCCCTACTTCATCTACCACAGCAACTTTGGCAATGGGTGATGCGCTTGCAGTTGCGTTAATGAAAGCACGTAATTTTAAACCAGAAGATTTTGCACTATTTCATCCTGGAGGCAGCCTAGGTAAAAAATTATTAACTACGGTAGAAAGTTGTATGCGGAAGGACAATTTGCCTAAGGTAAAAACAACTGATAAAATTCAAGTAGTAATTAATACCATGAGCAGTGGAAGGTTAGGATTGGCTGTTGTGATGGATAAAACTAAAATTACAGGAATTATTACAGATGGCGATTTGCGTAGGGCTATGGATAAACATACAGCTAAATTATTTACACTAACAGCTAAAGATATTATGACAGCTAAACCGCTTGTTATTAATAAAAAAATGATGATGGCCGAAGCAGAAGAATTGATGAATAGCAAAAAAATAACTTCGCTTTTGGTAACCGATGATAAAGGAAAATTTGCTGGTGTGGTGCAAATTTATAGCTTAAATAAGTAAGCCATTTTTTACTTTACCAACGGCTTTAATGCCTTAACTGCTAAATAACCAAACATGTGCGTGTTATTTACATTACCTTTGCGCCAATATGATGCATAAATAATGTAGTGTAAAAATTTACAAACCACTTGTTTATAGCAGTATTAATACAAAAACAGAACAATGAACAACGAAATTTCACGGATAAACGAAGTGATTGCCACATATTTTGAAAGCAATCCGACTACAGAAATAATTCCGGTAAAAGAATTAATGCCCGCTTTTATTGAAGCTGGTATTTTTAAAAAAGACATTAAAAACGGGAAACCTATTAGAGATGTTTTAAACACCTTAAACAAATCGAATAGTTTAGGTGAAATACCCTATTTGCATACCATTGTAAACAATGAAGATACTTATTGGTATTTTGTGCCTAAAGACGCACCAAAAATAATTACATCATACAAACAAACAGGTATTTCTAAAGAAAAAATTGAACTTGAAAACAAACGTTTATTAAGCGATAAATACTATGTGATAAACTTGTGCGATATGGTTTTAAAACAAAGTGCCAAGCGCCAAAAAAGATTTGATTTTTTAGTGGGTGATTTGCATAAGGATGGTAAAACAAAAACTGAGTTACCTGTTGATGCATTTTATGCAGAATTAAACTTGGTAATAGAATATAAAGAAGCTCCAGAGGCAGAACAAACAGGGTATTTTAACAACCAAACTGAACGCACTGTTAGTGGAATAAACCGAGCGGCACAACGCATAAAATACGACAAACGTAAGGCGGCCGAATTACCTTTAAATGGCATTAAATTAATTGAGTTACAATACTCCATTTTTAATTGCGATGAGCAAAAGAAAATAATAAGAGATTTAGAAAACGACTTAAAGGTGATAGAAGGCGTATTAAGCCTAAATCAGATTAGTTATTAGGGTAAATACGGTTACATGTTGCCAATTACAATTAGTACCCCAAGGTTAACATTGCGAGAGGTTGAAAACACCGACCAAGAAATGATTTTTAAAGGGTTTTCGAACCCTGAAATTACCAAATTTATGGAGGTTACTTATGCCACTTTTGAAGCTACTGCTGAACAAATGGATTGGTATAAAACCAATAGTTTAAATGGTAATGGATGTGCTTGGGCAGTTATAAATAACCAACAACAATTTTTAGGTGTGGTGAGTTCATATTGCATTAACCAAAAACATAAACGCTGCGAAATTGGCTATTGGTTTTTTCCTGAATATTGGGGACAAGGTTATGCAAAAGAAAGTGTTGCTGCTATGCTTAATTGTTTATCAACCCAATTTAATATGCACCGCATTGCTGCCGAAGTTGAACCAGAAAACACCGCAAGTATTGCTTTGCTTAAAAGTTTAGATTTTAAGCATGAAGCCACATTAAAAGATTTTGAATTTAGAAATAATCAGTTTGCAGACTTAACCATTTGGGCTAAAATTTTTGATAATAAATAGTGGCTAATTACCTTAAATTTGCCACTTAAAACAACTAACATTTATACAATGAGTTTATACGAAAACATAAAGAACAATACCTTTTTACTATCAGGCCCTTGCATCATAGAAAACGAAAGTATGGTAATGCATCTTGCCGAAAAAATTGCAACAATTGCACAAGAGTTAAACCTTACTTATGTTTTTAAAGCATCGTTTGATAAGGCCAATAGAACTTCGGCAGATAGTTACCGTGGCCATGGTATTACTGAGGGTTTACGTATATTACAAAAAGTAAAAGACACCTTTGGATTACCCGTAACAACCGATGTGCATGAAAGTTGGCAAGCCAAAGAGTTGGCGCCAGTTGTAGATGTGTTGCAAATACCTGCTTTTTTATGCCGCCAAACAGATTTGTTATTAGAATGTGGCAAAACCAACAGAATTGTAAATATTAAAAAAGCACAATTTTTATCAGGGCATGATATGATACATGCAGTTAAAAAAGTAGAGAGCACTGGTAACAAACAAATAATTTTAACCGAACGCGGAACCATGTTTGGCTATAATAATTTAGTGGTTGATTTTAGGAATTTAGTTGACATGAAATCGTTTGGATACCCAGTTTGTATGGATGTTACCCACAGCACACAAAAACCAGGAGGTATGGATGGCAAAAGCGGTGGCAACAAAGAGTATGCAATTTATTTAGCAAGTGCTGCAGCGGCTGTTGGGGTTGATGGTTTCTTTTTTGAAGTGCATGAAAACCCAGACCAGGCTTTAAGCGATGGCCCAAATATGATTGCACTAAAAGACTTTAAACAACTATTATTAGATAGTGTAGTAAAGTACAAAACAGGGTTGAAATAGGCCAAATTATTGAGTTGTCCCTAGCTGAATTCCCACTAGCTTTAGCTAGTGGACAATAAAACTAATTACATAATATTTATCTTGTGGTCAACTGGTGTTTTAAGGTGCAAGTAATAATTAGCTTTCCTTATCTCATTTAAATCTTCGTACGAAATTGAATTGCCATCAATTTGTTTAAATATAAATGAGGGATTTAATTCATCAACAGTTTTGCAACCTGTAGCTGCTAATAAATCCATAAAATCTTTTAAAACTGCTTCTTGGTAGTTTTTTACACGTATCCATTTTTCTTTTACCACCAATCCACGCATTAATCTTGGGTTGTTAGTAGCAATACCTGTAGGGCAAGTATTTTTGTGACACTCTAATGCTTGTATACAGCCCAAAGCCAACATCATGGCTCTAGCAGAATTACACACATCGGCACCTAGGCTTATTGCTTTAAGTAAATCAAAACCATCAATTATTTTACCCGAAGTAATTATTTTTATGTCCTTTTTTAGGCCGTGTTTTTTTAAAGTTTCTACCACAAACATCAATGCATTTTCCCATGGCATTCCAACATGATCTGAGAATGTAATAGGTGCAGCGCCAGTTCCTCCTTCTGCCCCATCCACAGTTATAAAATCAGGCTTAATACCTGTTTCGATAATCGCTAAACAAATTTTTTCAAACTCGGCAGGGTTACCAATACAAAGTTTAAATCCTACTGGTTTTCCACCAGCCAAATCGCGTAATCGTGCTATAAATTTTACTAGGCCTAAGTAGCTATCAAAAGCCGAATGGCCTGGAGGTGAAGCAATGGTAGTGTGTGGTTTTAC
>JAGPCI010000229.1 GCA_018058165.1 Bacteroidia bacterium | reverse complement strand
CGTGTTTCGTAATCTTTATCGTTTAGGTAACGTTTATCAACTCCCCATAAATCAACCAAAATTAAAGCACCTAAAATTAAAGCTAAATACTCTTGTTTTATTTTATTGGTAATAAATAACCAAATGGTACCAAAGGCAAGTGCAATAAACATAAAGCTGCGTAACGCATCCATCTGACGAACTTTTTCGCGAGCTCCGTGTATAATATCTAACGGGTAACCATATTGTTTTAATTGGCTGTCTATTGGTTCAGCATCAACGGCTGCTAGGCCTGGCATTAAAGCAAATATCAAACATAAACCACCTACTATACCACCACTGTATAATAGTGATTTTTTAAGTTCGGGAGTTTTAATTGCACCATTTATGGTATCGCGAATTGCTAATAAGGCTAATAATGGAAAAGTGGTTTGTGCAATTGCTAAAATAAAAGTAACCGAGCGAAACTTGTTATAAAGCGGAATATTGTAAAAGAAAATATCAGTTAGTGGCATAAAGTTTTTACCCATTGATAAAAATATTGCTAAGGTAGATATGATTAAAATCCACCATTTTTCACTTCCTTTAACTACAAATAAACCAAACACAAATAAAAAGCAGATAATAGCACCGTAATAAACTGGCCCTGCCGTAAAAGGTTGTTCGCCAAAATAAGCAGGTAAACCTTCGGCAAGTTGCTTGGGTTGTTGCATTCCTGCGGCTTTAAACTCTTTGGCCATTATATCGTGGGTATGCGGGTCGCCTGCGTTTCCACCACCAAAAAAATTGGGAATTAATAAGGTAAATGGTTCTGAAACACCATTGCTCCATTGTAAAGCATAATCTTTATCTAAGCCACTAGATTGGTTGCTTTCGTTGCTTTCTCCTTTAGTGGTTTTGGTTAACTCAGATGTACCACGAATACTGTATTTTCCATACTCGTTTGTAACCAATAAGTTTGTAATGTTTGATGTAGCACCAAGCGTTGCTGCTACTGCTAGAAATGCGGCTGTTTTAATTAAATTAGGAACTGTTTTGTTTTTAAATGCAAGTATGGATTCGGTAATCATCCATACTACAATTATTAAAGTAAGGTAATAAGTTATTTGTAAGTGACCAGCGGCTAATTGCAATGATAATGCTATGCCAGTTAATACAGCACCAAGTAACTTTTTATTGCCAAGCGTAATTTTAATACCAGCAATTACCAACGGCATTAAAGCTATCGCATTTCCTTTACCAGCATGGCCAGCATCTATATTTATAAAATTAAAGGTGCTAAAGGTAAATGCCAAAGCCCCCGCAATTGCAAACCATGGACTTACACCATAAGTTAATAATAAAATATAAAAGCAGATGTAAAGTAAAAAAATAGTTTCGAGCGGATTGCCTAAAACTTTATTTACAAGTCGGTACACATCGTTTGAAGTATTGTAATAATAACTTGCACCTATAAGGTAAGTGGGCATTCCTGAAAACATACTGTTGGTCCAGAATGTACGCTCGCCACTTTCTCTTTCAAATTTAGCAATCTCTTCGTACGATGCTCTCCATTGCGTAACATCATGTTGTTTTAAAACTTTACCACTCATTATTGGCGAGAAGTAAGCCAGCATAACAACTATAATAACAGCCACCGAAACAAGGTGTGGGGTTAGTTTTTTTAATAACGATTGTTGGTTCATCCTTAATTTAAATATGGTTTCGAATATATAGGTTAAAATGAATATCCTCTATATAGGAGCGTATTTTTTGGATTAGAAGGTTGGGGAGGTGATTTCATTATGATGTTTTTATTGGCAGGATGCTTTACTTTTATTATGATATTTTTTGGATTACAAGGTTATGAAGGATTACAAAAGATAAAAGGTTGGCTTACGCACAATTTAACTCTGTTCCAACAACCGAGTAACTTTGTAATCTTTGTAACTCTACTCCATTGACTGCTTAACCTTGTAATCTTCTTTATTTCCTGACTTTTGTTAGCTTATTTCAACCAATTATCATCCAATTATCAGTAGTTTGTCATAAGTGCGTAAAACAGTTTTTGTTATATTTTTTAATAGGCTTGCCAATATACCTTGCGCCAGAATAAACCACATTTACATGAAAAAAATACTTTTACAAATTAGTTTTGTTTTGGCATCAACAGCCTCAGTTATAGCACAAACTCCTGTAATGGATAGCGTAAGCTTAGGAGCAGGTTATGCAAACGATGTTTATTACAGTTTTAAAAATGGTGTAATGGGAACAGAAAACGGTTCAAACTGGCATATTGCCTTTGCTACTCGCCCGGCTGCACCACCAACAAACGTATTGCGTTCTACCACTATTATTGCAAACGAAGGCCACAATGTTCAAATTTTTAAATCAAACCAAACAAGTTTTGCAGGGTTTGATACTACTGGATATGCAACTTGGGCAGCAATGCACAATAGCGATAGTAGCTGGGATGTAGGCGCATTTAATGCAGATTTAGTTAAAACTGATCCGTTTAATTATGGTTGGGGTTCATACAGCATGACTAGCCACGATGTTGTTTCAGATGGTAATGTATATTTATTGCGCATTGTAAAATCGGCACAAGGTCGTACAACAGATTCGGCTTTTAAATTAGTAAGAATAGAAAAATTAGCTTTTGATACTTTGTGGGTTTTTAGTACAGCCAACATTGATGGTACTGATAGCACACAAACAACTATAAGTAAAGCAGCTTTTGCTGGTAAATTATTTGCTTATTATGATGTAGTAAACAAACAAGTAATTGATCGCGAACCAACTGCTAAATGGGAATTATTATTTACCCGTTATGGTGCATTTTCAACTCAATTTGGACAAACAATATTTAGCACAAACACAGGTGCATTATCACACCCAAGTATTTTAAGCGCTCGTGTAAGCGGAATGCCAAATGATAGCATTAAGATTACAAGTGCTATTTTCAACAATAAAATTACTACCATTGGTACCGATTGGAAAATTAATCCAGGTCCTAGTCAACCAACTTTTGCTATTATCGATTCTAATGTATACTTCGCTCGTTTAGATAACAACGAACAATATCGCATGGTGTTTAAGTCGTTTGCTGGTTCATCTACTGGTAGAATTAAATTTGAGCTAAAAGCAGAAGATAATTTTGTTGGATTGCTTGAAGCTAAAAATTATCAAACAGTAAGCATGTATCCAAATCCTGCAAGTGCAATTTTAAATGTACAAGTTGGTGCAGGTAACCATACTGTTTCGGTTTTTGATATTACAGGTAAATTAAAACTAACAACCAAAGCAAGCGGTACTGCAACTATTGATATTAGTGAGTTAAACAAAGGTTTATACTTTGTGCAAGTTGATGGTAGTAAAGCTGCTCGTTTAGTTGTTGAATAAATACTGGTGATAAAAATTTTAAATCATTTTAAGTTTTGTATAAATGCAAGTGCTTCGTTTGGAGCACTTGTATTTTTTGTACTTACAGCAAGTGCTCAGCAGCCTGCTGTTTTGCCTATAGATACACTTTTAACCAAGTGTCTTGATGATGCAATTATAACAGGACAGTATGGCGAAAGCAGCTTAAAAAATAGTGTATTTAAAGTTAGGGTTATTGATGCCCATCGCATTCAACAATTGGGTGCAGTTAATTTAAAAGATGTTTTAGCCAACGAAATTAATATCAGGATTACACAAGATCCATCATTAGGCAGTAGTATAAGTTTACAAGGTGTAACGGGTCAAAATATTAAGGTATTAATTGATGGTGTACCAGTAATTGGTCGCGAAGGCGGTAATATTGATTTAACACAAATTAACCTAAATAATGTAGAGCGAATTGAGTTGGTAGAAGGCCCTATGAGTGTTAATTTTGGTAGTGATGCCTTAGGTGGTGTTATAAATATTATTACCAAAAAGGCAAAGCAAAATACCTTTACTAATAATATCGGCACCTACTACGAAACCATTGGACAATATAATATAGATGGTGGAGTTTGTTTTGGATTTAAAAAGTATTCATTAACAGCAAATGGCGGTCGTAATTATTTTGATGGATATAACGAAAACGAAAATATTACCCGATTTAAATTATGGAAACCGCGTGAGCAATACTTTGCAGATGCAACAATAGCAACTACCGGTAAAGCCGGAAATTGGCGCTGGCAAAACAGTTGGTTTACCGAAAAAGTAATCTCGCGAGATAGTGGTACTATTACTCCATTTTATGCTTATGGTTTAGATCATTATTACTACACCACACGTTATACATCTTCGTTGTTTTGGGATAAAAAACTCAACAATAATTATTCTTTAAACATTATAGGTTCTGCTAATTACTACAAAAGAATACACAATACTTTGCGTAAAGATTTAGTGAGCCTAACCGAAATACAAAATCCC
>JAGPCI010000228.1 GCA_018058165.1 Bacteroidia bacterium | reverse complement strand
ATGGTTGGGAAACCATTGTAGATTACAACTTGAATGATGCTGAAAAAGCTGAGTTTGCTAAAAGTGCTGATGCAGTTCGTAACATGAATAATGTACTTACTGAAACAGGTGTTTTATAGTACGTACCATAATATTTAATTATAAATTTTTAAAGGCGTTTCAATAATTATTGGAACGTCTTTTTTATTAAAGATAGATGAAACATAAAATTAAACTCGAGGTTTGCGAGTTAGAAAAAAAGAATTACCACTTATTTGTTACCTTAAAAATAGGTGATGCAAAAGCCCGATTATTAATTGATACTGGAGCAAGCAAAACTGTTTTTGATAGCGAACGTGTTTTGCAATTTGTTTCGGCAAAAAAAATAAAATCACACGAAAGTAAGTCGGTAGGATTAGGTGTAACCGAAATGGAAACGCATGTTGTTAAACTAAAAAATATCAGTTTTGGTAAGTTTTTGGTTGATAAATTTGATGTGGCAATTTTACCCATAGGCCATGTAAACGAAACATACCAAATGCTTGATTTACCACCTATTGATGGTGTTTTAGGAAGTGATTTTTTTATGAAATACAATGCATGTATTTGCTACGCTGATGCGGTGTTAAAGTTTAGTTTACCTAAATAATACGCTAAATTATTTGGTGAAATAAAATTTAATTTTATCTTTAAACCTGATTTAAAAGAGATATTATGCAAACGCAGTTTATAAAAAAAATGACCAAAGTAGAGGCTGGCTTTCATTTATTAATGATGTTGTCTTTATCTGATGGAAAGGTAGATCAAGCAGAATCTAATGTGATTATGGATTTTTTAAATGATCATTTTGATGGAGAAATTGACCTTGTAAAAGAACAAGCATTTATACGTGCCTTACCTATTGATGAACATGAAAATCACTTCTTAGAAACCGCTCAACATTTATTTACCATTAGTAGCCAAGACGAACGTCATACCATTACACATTTTGCCATGGAGGTAGTTATGGCCGATGAGGCTATGCAAGCTCAAGAAAATAAACTAATTAATATTCTTTACGACTCGTGGGATATTGAATAAAAAAATAATGATTTAAATTAGTTAATTTTAAACCGCTGTAATACAGCGGTTTTTTTGTGCTATTTAGATAAGTTCTACATATCATTTTTTTTATTGTTGGCTAAAGTTACATTCGCACACTCTATTTGTAATTAATCTAATTAACAATAATTATACATGAACCTGACAAACAAATTTTTAAGTGTAGCTTTAGTTGCTGTTTTATTTACAGCTTGTACCAAAGAGGAAGTAGCAGATACCGTTTCACCTGCTTTAAGTATTCCAAGTTTTTATGATAGTTCAAATTTCAATACCAATACAGCATCATTAGTTGCAGCGCGTGGTAATTTTGATGCATTAATTACTGAGTGCAAAAAAGGTCGCACAACTGGAACAACTGTTTCGGCAAGTACTTTAACTGGTTTTTACAATAATTCTTATGCTGCCTACACTACGTCATATTATAATGGTTTATTAACTGCCACAGATGGATGGTTTAAAGAGTTAGAAGATGCATCGGGCAATACATTTAACCCTGATACTGTAAGTACAACAGGTGGTACCTTTGGTGGTTATTTATTTAACGAAAATGGTTTAGAGCCAGAACAAATGATTGAAAAAGGATTGTTTGGTTCAGCATTATCAAATGGAGCCATCCAATTAATTAGTGGAGCTACAACTTTAGAAAAAATTGATCAAGCCATTTATTTATTTGGCACAACACCACATTTTAAAAGTAGCAATGCTGCAATGCATGGAACAGGCGCTGATAAGTATTTGGCAGTTTACATGGCGCGCAGAGACAAAAATGATGGTAACGGAATATATAGCAGCATGAAAACTAACTTTATAAAGTTACAAGCTGCTGTTAAAGGTGGTGTTGCATTTAATACTCAACGTGATGAAGCTGCTGCTGCCATTAAATTATCTTTCGAAAAAGCAAATTTTGCTACAATAGTTAATTATTGCCAATCAAGCATGGCTAAACTTTCGGCAACTACTTTAACCGATGCAGATGCTGCTGGTTCATTACATTCAATTGGCGAGTGTATTGGATTTACTTTAGGCTGGAAAATGGTAGCGGGTAAAAAAATTACTGATGCCGAAATTGATGAAATTTATACTTTATTAAATGGCAACAGCAAGCCAACAAACTTTATTACCAATAGGGCTACAGAGGTTGTAAAATTGCAACAAGTTATTGATAAAATTCAAACCGTTTATGGTTTTACTGCTGCCGAAATTGAAGATTTTAAAAAGAATTGGGTTAGCGAACAAAGCCGCTAGTTTTTAATGTTGTTTTATAACTAAAGTTGGGGAGTAATCTCCAACTTTTATCGTTTAAATATAAGTATGATAAAAAGAGTAGTATTTGGTTTTTTACTGGTGGTTTTAGTAGCTACATCGTGTACCGAAAATGATAACGGAACAGGAGATGCAGATAGTTTTAACCGTGGTGAAATGTTGGTTAATTATGCTGATAATTTAATTATTCCGGCATATCAAAGTTTGTTTGCTAAAACACAAATTTTACAAGATAAAATATACCAACTTACACAACCTTCAGCTACTGTTCAACAATTGCAAAATGCACGTTTAGCTTGGGTTGATGTAGCCGAACAATGGCAGTTTTGTAACACTTATAATTTTGGTCCGGCTGGCGAAATGGGTATTAAAAAAGGTTTGAATGAAGAAGTTGCAACATTCCCTGTTGCTGTAAATAAAATCAATAATTTAATTAATGCAAACGATACTTCATTTGCAAATTTTGATAGAGACTCTCGAGGCATTTTTGCAATAGAATATCTGTTGTATGCACCTGGTTTAACTGATATTCAAATTGTAGATTCCATCAACCAAAATAATAATAAAACTAACTATTTGCGTGCATTAATTAACCAAGTGGTAAATAATGTATTTGTTGTAAAAAATGATTGGACAAACTACCGCCAAAATTTCATCACCAATACAGGAACCGATATTGGCAGTTCTACCTCACTTTTATATAACGAGTTTTTAAAAAGTTACGAAGGTTTAAAGAATTTTAAATTTGGCATTCCACTTGGGCTTAGGCCAGGCCAAACAAGCCCATTGCCAGAGCAAGTTGAAGCATATTACAGTGGTAATTCTACCCAATTAGCTAAGTTGCATTGGTTAAGCATTAAGCAAATATATCAAGGTCAAACTCAAGTTGGTGCGGATGGATTAGGCTTTAATGATTATTTACAAAAAGTAGTTGGTGGCAATGATTTATTAAATTTAACTGCAAAACAAGTTACTATAGTTGATGCTAAATTTACAGCACTGCCAACCATTAAATTATCAGATGCTATTACACAACAATTTCAGTTGGTTGATGATGTACACACCGAGCTGCAAAAAAATACGCGTTTCTATAAAAGCGACATGAGTAGTTTATTGGGAATTGCAATTACCTATAGCAGTGGCGATGGAGATTAGGATATTTGAATAAACTCACCAACATATTATTTACCAAAATTAGCATTGCCCCATTAGTAACTTTTAGAATACTTTTTGGGGCTGCTACTTTTATCAGCACCCTCCGTTTTATGATGTTGGGTTGGGTAAATTTACATTTTGTAAATACCCAAGTTCAGTTTAAATATTTTGGTTTTGAGTGGGTAAATACATTGCCATCTGTATACATGTATGCCATACATTTTTTAATGTTATTGGCTTCGTTGGGTATTATGTTTGGTGCATTTTATAGGGTTGCTGCAATGGTGTTTTTTGTATGTTTTACCTACTGCGAGTTGCTAGATATTACTTACTATTTAAATCATTATTACTTTGTAAGTTTAGTAAGTTTTTTAATGATTTGGGTTCCGGCAAATAAAAATTTAGCGGTTGATGTTTTACTAAAACCACAAACTTATTTAACCGAAGTTTCGGCATGGAGTATTTATATTTTTAAAGCGCAATTATTACTTGTTTATTTTTTTGCTGGCATAGCCAAAATAAATTATAGCTGGTTAATAGAGGCTATGCCATTGCGTATTTGGTTACCAGCAAATAATAATTTACCAGTTATAGGTTGGATGTTTAATTATGGTATTACTGCTTATATTTTTAGTTGGGCAGGTATGTTGTTTGATGTGTTTGTGGGTTTGTTTTTATTATTACCTCAAACACGTTTTGTGGCTTGGTTAGCAGTTGTGTTTTTTCATATTGTAACTGGATTAATGTTTCAAATTGGCGTTTTTCCATTGGTAATGATATTGAGTACACTCATTTTTTTTGATGGTTTTCATATTCGTTTACAAACCTGGTTACGAACCATATTTACAATTAAGCCTCACAAAA